>DASVHB010000579.1:0-13648 GCA_036379195.1 Pirellulales bacterium | reverse complement strand
CTGGCCGACATCATTTCGCATTTTGACTTTCTTCTTTGCGCGCTTTATCGCGCCGCAGGTCGGCGCCAACCGTAACGAGGAAGTAAAAATGCAAAATGCAAAAGTCAAAACCGCGAAATACGCTAACCGCCGTAGGGTGGGCCGAGCGAAGCGAGTCCCACCGTCGGCCGCAAAGTACGCATCACGCATTTTCGCCGAAAAGGTGGGACTCGCAAGCTCGTCCCACCCCACGCGCCAGTATGCCGCAGTCCGCTAAAAGCTGCGGCACACGGAGTGTGCCTGCTACTTTAATGCCCCTCTTCGGCGCATTGCTTTTGATACGCCGCGTAATCCAGCAGCGCGTCGAGCGAGGCGTCGCCGGCCAGCTTCACTTGCATCATCCAGCCCTCGCCATACGGATCGGCATTCAGCGATTCGAGCTTGTCACCCAGGCCTTCGTGAACGGCCACCACTTCGCCATCGACCGGGCTGTACAGATCGCTTACCGCCTTGACCGATTCGATTTCGCCAAAAGCCTCGCCGGCCTTGAGCTGGCGACCGACCTTGGGCAACTCGATAAACACCAGGTCGGTGAGCGCTTCCAGCGCGAAGGCGCTGATGCCCACGGTGGCGAGTTTCTGCCCGTCTTTTTGCTCGACCTGCACCCACTCGTGCGTTTTGGCAAAACGTAGTTGTTCCGGCGACCGCTTCACGATCAAGACTCCTTTGGCTAACGAGGTCGGCGATAAAAAGGCAACTCGACAATTCGGGCAGGTTCGGGCCGGCCGCGAACGTCGATCTCTAACTGCGTGCCCGGCGCGGCGAAGGCCGGTTCGATATATCCCATGGCGATCGGGCGATCGAGCGTGGGCGAAAACGTGCCGCTGGTGACCTGTCCCACCGTGCGCCCGGCCGCCAAGATGCCAAACCCCTCGCGCGGCACGCGCTTGCCCGACAGTTCTAGGCCCACGCGGCGAGGCTGGTTCGGATCGTCTTTCAACCTGGCCAAGGCATCGCGACCGGGAAACTCGCGGCCATCGAGATCGACGGCGAAGGCCAGCCCAGCCTGGTAGGGATTGATCGCTTCGCTGAGTTCATGGCCATAGAGCGGCATGGCGGCTTCGAGCCGCAGCGTATCGCGTGCGCCCAGGCCGGCCGGTGTGGCGCCGGCGGCCACCAAGGCCTCGCAGATTGGCACGACCACGCCCGCGCCGACGATCAGCTCGCAGCCGTCTTCGCCCGTGTAGCCGGTGCGGCTGACAATGCCGCCGTGCCCGGCGATGCGCGTCTCGCGAGCGTGATAATACTTGAGCGCATCGAGCCGCTCTTCGACCAGCGGCTGCGCGATCTCCAGCGCCCGCGGCCCTTGCACGGCGATCATCGCCCAATCGTGCGTGGCGTCGGTGAAATACACGTCGGCGTCGGTCAGGCGGGGCTTGATCCAATCGACGATTTTTGCGCGGTTGCCGGCGTTGACCACCATCACGTAGTACGATCCACCGGCGCCACCCGTCAGGTGATAGACCAGCACGTCGTCGAGAATGCCGCCGGCGTCGTTGGTCACCAGGGCGTAACGGACGCGGCCGGCGGCCTGGTCTCTCACGCGGCGGGTGACCGACCGGTCGAGAAACTCGGCGGCGCCTGATCCCTCGAACCGCAGCCGGCCCATGTGCGAGACATCGAACAGCCCGGCGGCGCTGCGGGTGGCCTGATGTTCGGCGACGATCGACTGGTACTGGACGGGCATCGACCAACCGGCGAAATCGACCAATCGCCCGCCATGCCCGGCGTGCCAATCGTGCAGCGGCGTTTGATTCAACTGGCTCATGCGGACTGACATTGTACAGGGCGGGGGTGCGCGTGCCAGGGGCGGTTTGTCGTCTTTCGCTGGAGCGAAAGCAACATCCTTGATACCAGCGAAACAGAAACCAGCGGCACAATCGTCTGAAGTGCGGCAGGGCCGGCAGGATCGGAATGTCAATTCGCGGCGTTTTGCTCTCGCCACTCGCGCAGCAATTGACGAAGCGCGGGGCCGGGCGACATGCCTGCAGGCTCGTAGCGTTGTGACTCGATCCACTCTCTCGGCCGTTCGAGCTCGTTGCAGGCGTCGTCAATGACAATTCCGGGCTTGGATCTCCACAGTTCACTCAGGGCCCGCTCGCAGTCGTCGAGCTCCGCCGCCGCCACGAGGACGAAGCTACCTCGGTCAATCGCCAACTCGGCCCATTCTTCACTGTCCCCGTCTCCACCGCGATTAGAATCGATGTGCAATGATTTAAGATGCTTCACGGCGAGCAGCGATTTCAAACCGGCCGGTGAAAGTGCATCGTCCCCGATCGTGAGCTCTTCAAGAGAATCCGACGACGCGAGCGCGGCGAGGCCCGCCCCAGTCGCGTCGGTATGGGTCAGAACCAGTGACTTCAACTGCGGCAGCGCCGCGAGGTAAGGAAGATCGCGATCGCCGATCTCTGAGTAGCTGGCGTCAACCGTCGCTAGCCGTGGCAGTGGCGGTAGATGCTCAAACAGCGAGGGACCATTGGCAGCGACATCGTTGAAGCGAAGCGACTTCAGTTTCGTCAGGCCTGACCAATATGCCAGGCTTTCACTTGCGACGGTTATGTCACCGGCATTGAGGTGCAGATGTTCAAGCTGGCCCATTTGACCGATCGCCGCGAAGCAATCGTGCAACACAACATCGTCGACGCCCTCGCGGCCCAGATTCAACGTCTCGATTTCCAGTGTGCGCATGCACCGCGCGCCGCGCATCGCCTTGACCATCCCGGAAGTGAGGCACTTTGCCTCTAGGTATTGCAAATCGGGCAACTTCCCAAGCCAATCGAACACACCGTCGGCCTCTAGCTGGTGAGCGTCATATCCGAAGCTAACAGCGACAATGCGACGCCGATATCGCTCAGCGCCAATGATCTCAAGCCATTTGGGCCCCCGGTACTCGACCCACGCTTGTCCGTAATTTGGCTTGAGCGCCGCAATCAGTGCGTCCTGCGAATCGGCTCGCTTTTGCAGGGCCACGAACCAACCGCACGTCGCGGCAGCTAATGCGACTGCTGCCATCAACGATCGCAAGCTCCAACGCAATCCGGGGGGATAACGGCGCAGCATCCATTCGCATGCGGCCGCCGGTATGACCAACATCGCCAGCCATAGGATCAGATTCGTGAGCAACCGGCTGGCGCTATGGCACTCTCCGAGTACCTTCATTCGAGCCCAATTTGACTCAAGCACATACTGCCGCCAAAGCAGAGGCCAGCCGTAGGACACGTTTATCCAAGGACCATAGAGGACTCCTCGAGGGCCCTCTTGGTGATCGCTGACATCAAATCGTAGATCGGCCAGCGACTGTGGCGGTTTCTGGTGCCGAGTGCAGATTTCGTCGCTCAGGTTGGCTAAGACGAGAATCGCCGCGATGACGACTAACAACATGATCGTCAGAAGCCGCGGCCGATAGCGCGACAAGATACGAAGTTTGAGTCGCATACAGTGTGCTCCTGAGCACGTTGTCGCGCGACGGCGCGCTCGCTGCATCATAGCACAGCCACCGGGGCATCGCTGGCCGGCAAGGCATGTTCGCTGTGCAACCGCCGACGGCGGCCAGTTTCTACACCAGCCACCGGGTGCGATTGCCTTCAGGCTACTTCCGGCGCCGTGGACCGAAGCGCCAAACGCTCAAAATCGTGACCGTCCGACTTGTTGGATCGACCCGATAGACGGCGGCGAGTGGCTTGACGAAGAGAATACGTCTGCCCCCCACGCGCGATTCGCCTTGTTGTTCAGGAGCGGTCGTCAGCAATTGCTCAATTTGGTTCGCCGCGCCAGTGATCGCGCGGCGCATGGACGAATCTGCGCTTACCCAGACGTTTGTCAGATCATTCAGCGCGGATTGAAGCCACTCCACGCTGAACATCACAACTGCTCCAGATGACGCAGAACCTCTTCGGTGGTGTATCGCTTTTCCGCAGAGGACTCTCGCCGCGCTAGCTCGTCTTCGCTGATCGGCGGGTCTAGAGGACCATATTCCTCGGGATCGTAAACGGGCATGAGTCGCGCGAGCACCCGCCCGTCATCGTTGCATAGCTCGAGCGGCGCCGACAGGTCTTGCAGCTTTTCGCGAAGAAGCGAGTCTACCACAATGCGCGTCATGAGGTTGTTCTCCTGGAATCACGAAGCCGTTGCATGCCTTAAATGATTAATTCTATCATGGCCGCGTGGCGGAGCAAAACCGCGCTGATCGTTGTTGGCCTGCGGGTTTCGCCGAACCGCTGGATCGGATCGCCGGCTGGTGTTTCGCGTTTCGGGTTTTTCCGGGGATGGCGCGGCAACGAATCGACGCCGGATGGTGGGACTCGCTGCGCTCGGCCCACCCTACCGGTGCACGCAAGGTGGCCCGGCATTCCATGACGGAGACCGTGGTCGCCGCTGGCGACCGCAACCTCCGCCACGGAGTGTCGGAGCTACCGTGGCGGCTTCCGCCGCTTACGCCTGCTGGAATTTCATCTCACGACCGTTGGCGTCGTGACACTCGATCGAAAGATGCTCGGGCGAAAGTCCCTCGCGGCCAAAAATCTGCACGACAATGCCGGTGTCGTCTTCCAACTTCGATAGCTCGCGGCGCTTTTTGTTGTTCAAGTAGACCGCCACTTCGTCAGACACCGTCAGGGTCACGCGGGCCAGGCCCTCCTGGTGACAGGCCAACATCAGCATCCGCACCGCCTCGATGGCCATGCTCTCGGCGGTTTTCACCACGCCGGTGCCGGTGCAGCAGGGGCACTCCTTGAAGACGCTGCGTTTCAGGCTGGGACGGATGCGCTGCCGCGTCATCTCGATCAGGCCAAACGGGCTGGTGCGCAAAATCTTGGTGCGGGCGCGGTCGCGCTTCATCGCGTCGCGCAACGCCCGCTCGACGCCCCGGCGGTGCCGCTCCTTACGCATGTCGATAAAATCGTTCACGATCACGCCGCCCAGATCGCGCAGCCGCAGTTGCCGGGCGATCTCTTTGGCCGCCGCCAGGTTCAACTGATAGGCCGTCTCTTCGGCATTGTTGTCTGCTCGGAAATTGCCGCTGTTGACGTCGATGGCCACCAACGCCTCGGTCTGGTCGATCACAATGCCGCCGCCCTGCTTCAGCGGCACCGCGCGCTTCTGGATGCGGCCGATTTCATCGTCCAGCCCGTATTTGTGGAACAGTGGCTCCTTGCCTTCGTAGAGCTTCAGGCGGTTCACGTACCGGGGCATGACGATCTGCAAAAACTCCTTGGCCCGTTCGTAGGCCGTCGGCTCGTCGATATAGATGGCGTCGACATCGCCGGTGAAAATGTCGCGGATCGTGCGGATGATCATGTCGCTTTCTTCGTAGATGTCGACCGGCCCGGCCTGCTTTTTGAGCCGGCGGACGATCACCTTCCACAGCCGCAACAGATAGGCCAGGTCGCGCGACAGCTCTTTCTTGGTGCGGTCGATGCCGGCGGTGCGCACAATAAAGCCCAGCCCCTTGGGCGGATTCAGCTCCAGCATCACGTCGCGCAGCTTGCGGCGGGCGTCGTCGTCTTCGATCTTGCGCGAAACACCCACCCGGCCCAGGGCGGGCATCAGCACCAGGTAGCGTCCGGGAATGCTGATGTAGGTCGAAAGCGTCGGCCCCTTGCTGCCGATGCCCTCTTTGATGACCTGCACCAGCACTTCATCGCCGCGCCGCAAGATGTCTTGAATCGGCGGCTTGACGCGCGGCCGCGCGCCGGGCCGCACGCGGCGTTCGCGGCGGCGGCTGAACCCGTTGCCGCTTTCGTCCGGGATGTCGTCGGCGTCCAGGTCGGGCGGGGCTTGGTTGCCCGAGGAGTCGATCGGCCGCGACGGATCGAACCCGCCCTGGCGAAAATACTGCGACTCGACGTCGCTGATGTGCAAAAACCCATTGCGGCCCACGCCAAAGTCGACAAACGCCGCCTGGATGCTCGGCTCGAGGTTGACCACCCGCCCCTTGTAGATATTGCCGACGTAATTGTCTTGGCTGCTGCGCTCGATATACAGTTCTTCCAGCACTCCGTCTTCGACGATCGCAATCCGGCATTCTTCCGGCTGCGAAACGTTGATCAACATTTCTTGCTTCATGTGTCTCGCTTTCTTTCTTGTAGTGTAGGCGTCCCGCCTGCATTGCAGCAGGCTACGAGGCCCTCACACGAACCCGAAGCGTAAGCGAGGCGATGCGACATCGCCGGGTTTCCTCGCTTACGCTTCGGGTTGGTGTGGGATCCTCAGGGCGCCCTCATTGATTCAGTTTCACGGCGGTGCGCGTGAAATACGCTCCCTGCCGTTCGAGGTCGTCTAGTCCGAGCGCCGCGAGCAGTTCGCGCGGTCGGGCGGTTCCCTCGCCGCTGACTTTCACTTCGAGCCGCAGCACGCCTTCGCAAAGTTCGATGCGTTCGACCAGGTCGGCCAGATCGACGGGCTTGCCGCCGCCGTGCCCTACCCCGCGCTGCCCTGACCCGCGCTGGCGCTGGGCGGTGGCGGCTTCGGGCCAGTGAGCCAACCGCTCGGCCAAGGCCGCTTGCCGATCGTCGGGAATCGGCAGCTCATAAGCCACCCGTTCGACGCGCGACGCCCGTCCTTCGGCCGGCAACGGTTCGATCGACTTGATCGACAGCCCTTCGACCAGCCGCGGCGCAAGCGCTGCCAGCAGAGTCTCGGGCGAATGCGGCTCGGTCAATTCGGCGTCGAGCACCTCGTCGAGGCCGGCCACCCCCATCGCCAGGGCCGAGGGAAAGCTCAACCGCGGCTTCGGATGAAATCCTTCGCTCATTCGCACGTCGACTCCCGCGCGGCGAAAGACCCGTTCCCAAGCTCGCGCCAGATCGCGGTGGCCGATCAGCCTCAGGTCTCCCTGTTTGCGAAAACGAATGCGTACTCGATGTCTCTCCATATTCATCCCACCAGCTCGGGCAGGACCTGTTTCAATTCCTCCTTCAGATATCGCTTGACGTCGCGAGCGTGCTCCAGCCGCCTGGCCCGCGCGGCCACCGCTTCGCACTGAGCGATGGTGACGCTGCGGCAGATCTTCTTGATTTCGGGAATGGCGCTGGGCGGCACGCTCATCTGCCGCAGGCCCAGCCCCAACAACAACATGGTGTAGAGCGGGTTGCCGCTCATCTGCCCGCACAGATTCACCGGAATGCCCCGCCGCCCCGCCGCCTGTACCGAGAGCTCGATGAGTTTCAAAATCGCCGGGTCGCTGGCGGTGTAGAGCGAGGCGACGTCTTTGTTGCTGCGATCAACGGCCAGCGTGTATTGAATCAGGTCGTTGGTGCCGATGCTGAGAAAATCGACTTCCTCGACGAATTGGTCGATCATGATGACGACCGAGGGCACCTCGACCATCATGCCGATCTTCAGCTCGCGGTTGAACGGCCGCCCGTGCTCTTCCAGATCTTCCATGACATCGGCCAGCACCATCTTGGCCTGCCGGAGTTCGAGCATGGTCGAGATCAGCGGGAACATGACGCGCACGTCGCCCAGCGCGCTGGCCCGCAAGATGGCCCGCAGTTGCGTTCGGAACAGCTCGGTGTTGCGCAACGAAATCCGGATGCTGCGCAGCCCCAAAAACGGGTTGCGCTCGATATCGAGTCCCGGACTGCTGAGCTTGTCGGCGCCCAGGTCGAGCGTGCGGATGACCACGGGCCGGCCGCCCATGGCCTGCACTACCTCGGCATAGGCGTTAAAGTGGGCTTCTTCATCGGGTTCGACGTCGGCGCCCAGATACAGAAACTCGGTGCGATACAGCCCGATGCCGTCGGCGCCGCGCTCCAAGCAGTGCCGCACCTCGTGCGGAAATTCGATGTTGCCGTCGAGCTGCACGCGCACGCCGTCTTGCGTTTCGGCGGGCAAATCGCGGAGCGATTCGAGCCGGGCCGCCATCGTGCGGCGCTGCTCGACCTCGTGCCGGTAGCGGGCGATCGTCTCTTCGTCGGGATGCAGGATGACCAGGCCCTGATCGCCGTCGATGATTACCACGTCGCCGCCGGAGACATCGGTCAGAAACGGCCCAGTGCCCACGACGGCGGGAATCTCGAGTCCTTCGGCCACGATGGCGGTATGGCTGCCGGCGCCGCCCGTCTCGGTGACAAAGCCGCGCACAAAGCGGCGGTCGAGATTGGCCGTTTCGCTGGGCGTCAGGTTGTGGGCCAGCACCAGCACCGGCGAGGTAAGGTTCGAGATCTGCTCGCGTCGCCTGCCCAGCAGGTTGCGCAGCAGGCGCTTCTCGATATCGAAAATGTCGTTGGCCCGCTCGGCCATATAGCCCGAATCGAGCGACTGAAACACCTTGGCATAGCGGCGCAGCGTGCGGCTGACGGCGTATTCGGGCGAGTAGTGCCGCTCGCGGACCATTTGCTCCAGCTCGCCGCGCAGCCGCGGGTCGCGGAGCATCTGCAGGTGGGCCTCGAAGATGGCGGCGTATTCCTTGCCCAGCTCGCGCGAGACGGCGTCGCGGTTGTGCTCGATCTCTCCGGCGGCGGCGTTGAAGGCCAGCGAGAGGCGATCGAGTTCGTTTTCGACGGCGTCGCGAGCCAGGAACCGGCGAGGGATGCGAAAGCCCTCGTTGTCCATGACCAGCGCCTCACCGATGGCGACGCCCGGCGAAACGGCGATTCCCTGCAGTTTTTGCATCTATGACGGGTGGTTTTCTTCTTCGGCGAAGTTCTGCTCGATGAGCTTCGCCAGCGCGTCCAGGGCCTGCTCGGCGTCGGGACCATCGACCTCGATCGACAGTCGGGTGCCAGCCACGGCGGCCAACGTCAGGATCGCCAATATGCTCTTGCCATCGACGCGCTCTTGTCCCTTGACCAGTTCCACCTTCGAGGCGAAACGCGTGGCCAGTTTGACAAACAGATCGGCGGGCCGAGCGTGCAATCCCTGCGGATTGGTGACGACCACGGTGCGAGAGGCCATCATCGCTTCAGGACACAAATTGGTTGTTATCGGCTTCGTCCAGCAACAGCAGGACGGCTTCGGCATTCTTGGCTTGTTTGAGAAACTTGCAGAACGTCTCGTCGCGCAATTGGCGCGACACGTTTTCCAACGCCCGCAGGTGATCGCCGGGGCGGTCGGGCGGCGAAATCAACAAAAAGAAAAGATGCACTTTTTCGCCGTCGAGGCTGTCGAAATCGACCCCCTCGGCGCTGACCGCCACGCTGCCCACCAGCCGGTCGATGCTGGGGTGCTTGGTGTGCGGCACGGCCACGCCCCGGCCGATGCCGGTGCTGCCCAGCTCCTCGCGCTTCAGGATGGCTTTGACAATGCTCTCGAATTGATCGGGGGTCACGCGGTTGGCGTCGAGCAGGGCCTGCACCATCTCGCGGATAACGCCCGGCTTATCGTCGGCGGCCAGATCGGCCCGAACGGCTTCACGGCTCACGAAGTCGGCGAACTTCATGCACCTTCTCCTTTCTGTTTCGCAAGCACCTTAGGGCGGGCCGGCCTCAGGCTCGGCCCGAGCCGGCTGTTGCCTCAGCCCCGTCCCCTTATGGTGGTCTTGAACTTTCTGTTTGTATTTACGCAGTTGTTGTTCGAGTTTGTGCAGGCAACCATCAAGCGAGGCCATCAAATCGCCCGCCTGCTCGGTGGCCACAAAGTCGTGCTTGTGTTCGGCGGAAACCCGCAGATCGACGGCCGGATCCTCGCGGTGCTCCAGATCGACGGTGACTTCGATGGCGGTGAGGCGTTCGAAGAGCCGGGGCAGCCGCTCGAGCTTGGCCGAGATTTTGGCCTGGGTCGCCTCGCTCAGATGCCCGTGTCGCGCCGAAATACGAATCTGCACCGAGAGGCACTCCCTTGGAAACCGGCCTTGGCAGTGGTACCAACCTTGGCTTTTGCTACGTTGCTGCCCGAGGCGCCCCGACCCCGGCTCGCAAAACGGCCCATTCTAACGGCGCGGGGCCGGGCCGACAAACGGAAAACCACCGCCCTGCGGGCTGGGCTTGGCCACCGGGCGAATGGCATCTGGGCCGCCGCGGGCCGGAATCGCGGCTGACGCTTGCGGAAAACCAAGCCCAACGCATGGTGAGCAAGCGCTTTAAGTGACGCCTCCAACGCGACTTGCGTCGCATGCCGGATGCATCAATTTTCGTCTACGCAAGCGCGCTCTGCTCATCCCCCTGACGTGCGACGGCTCATTTGGAAATTCGAGCTGACGCAGCCCGGGCAACGCGTCATTCCTTTACCCTCCCTCTACCCGCAGTCTACCTCCCGTGTGGCTTGTATGGTTTTCCGCGGTATTTTCGCGGCTTTTTGATGTTAGAACCAAGCCTCGCTCGCACTGGCCGAGGCCGAGTACGAGGCGTCTCGGTGCTAGTCGCCCAGGCCGAGTTCGCCGAGCGAATTGGCCGTTAGCAGCGCACAGCCCAAATCGGTCAGCCGGTCGCTGGGCCATGACTGCAACTGATCCACGACAGATGATGGCAACTTCCCAAATCGGGTTTCGAGCTGCTTACGCAATATTTCCCGCTGCCCTTCGAGCTTCCCGCGCTCGAGGCCGCGCTCGAGGCCGCGCTCGAGGCCACGTTGCTCAACATGATCTAATAAACCGAGTTCCATCGCTTGCACTCCGGGATCAGGATGGTTCCGCACCATGTCTTCAAATTGCCGCCGCTGCTCCTCGTCGGTCGGCAGATATGCACTTACGCACTCACAGAGCAGCATCTTCCGATAGGCATTCTGCGGGCAATGCACGAGCCGCTGTAGGGCCTCGCCCGCCAACTCTATTTTCCGCTCTTTGCTGACCCGCATCAAGGCCGCCAAAGCTACGCCGAGCCAATTATCCTGCTGGAGGTACTGCTCCGCATCCAGCGCTGGCAGACCCACGTAGGGATAATCGAAACAAACCAGTCGGCGCCCCCAAAAATGCTCCTCGTAAGTGTCCCAGCCAATGCCCTCCAACCCGACGCGGAGATAAAGGCCGATTGGCAGCACGGGCAGATCATGCCTGCGACGCAGCGGCTCGTAGTAGTGGAACATCCGCCGCCGCAACGGCGCGACCGTATCCGCTGCCTCGATCTCGACGTGGATCAAAGCCAGCCAGCTATCGGCCGCCCGGCCATCGGGGCCGGACACAGATTCCAACGTCGCCACCCTGGCGACAACGTCCACATAGCGGCTCTCGCCTTCAAGGCCGTCGCTCACTAGTTCTTTATCGAGCCATTCGGTCGTGCTGAAGTCGAACCGTTCCGCCCAATCCGGGAAAAAGAGCCAAAAGAACTCGGCGAAGAACTCCTTTAGCAGTCGCTTGAAACGCGGATCGTGCATGGCTTTGTCCGTCAACCGTCGATACCGAATCTATCGCGTAAAGCATACCCGAGAACCGGCAATCGGACGCGGGCGGCCGGCGGCCAGCGCCACGATCTCCTCGCGCACCCTGGAAAGCTGGCGTGCGAGGCAATGGGCGCAAGCCAAATCGATTCGAGACGAATTGGCAGCGACGGGAAAGGTGTTTAGCGACAGTGCGGATCTCATGCAACAGGACCGTGACCGTTGAGACTGCTTGCGATCTCTTTCGTGACCGATCGCTTAGATTGAGCGACAGCGGATCGCTTCATCACCTCCGTGGGCGGAAGGCTTCAAGCGACTCGGGATTGGCCAACGCTTCTAAATTGCGCACGGGGCGGCCGTGAACGACGTCGCATACCGCAAGCTCGACCAACTTGCCGCTGCGCGTGCGAGGAATGTCGGGCACCTGGCGGATCTCGGCGGGTACGTGGCGCGGCGTCGCGCCGCGGCGTATTTGAGACTTCAGGCGATCGATCAGTGCTTCGTCGAGCAGCAGACCCTCGCGCAGCTTGACGAACAACAGCACTCGCACGTCGCCCGAGAACTGCTGAGCCACCGCCACGCATTCGAGCACTTCGGGCAACTGCTCGACCTGGCGGTAGAGTTCGGCGGTGCCGATGCGCACGCCGCCCGGGTTGAGCACGGCGTCGCTGCGGCCATGGACCACCAGCCCGTCGCGCGCGGTGATCTCGGCCCAATCGCCGTGCCGCCAGACCCCGCGAAAATGCTCGAAATATGCCTGGCGATATTTCCCGCCATCGGCGTCGTTCCAGAAACCCAGCGGCATCGAGGGAAAGGGCGAGCGGCAGACCAGCTCGCCCGGCTGGCCGACCACTGGGCGGCCGTCATCGTCGAAGACCTGCACATTCATGCCGAGCACGCGGCATTGGATCTCGCCGCGGTAGACCGGACCGATGGGATTGCCCGCCGCGAAGCAGCCGCACAAGTCGGTGCCGCCGGTGATGCTCGACAACCGCACGTCGCGTTTGATGCCGCGGTAGACAAAATCAAAGCTGTCGCCGTTCAGCGGCGAGCCGGTCGATAGCATCACGCGCAAGCTTGACAGGCGGTGGCTCTCGATCGGCGCCAGGCCCGCCTTTTCGACCGAAGCGAGAAACCGAGGACTGGCGCCGAAGATCGTGATCTGCTCGCGGTCAATCAGGTCGAACAGCGCGTCGGGCTTGGGCCACAACGGCGAGCCGTCGTACAGCACCACAGTGGCGCCGACGGCCAGCGCGCTGGCCAGCCAGTTCCACATCATCCAGCCGCAAGTGGTGAAGTAAAAAATCCGATCGTCGGGCCGCAAGTCGACGTGCAGCAAGTGCTCTTGGAGATGCTTCAGCAAAATGCCACCCGCCGAGTGCACGATGCACTTGGGCGGTCCCGTGGTGCCCGACGAATAAAGAATGTATAGCGGGTGCTCGAAAGGGAACGGCTCGAAGTCGCTCTCCTCGGCCTTGTTGGCGGTGAGTTCAGGCCAAAGCACGCCGCCGGGTAATCCCGCCAGGCTCGGCTGCCCGTCGAGATAGGGCACGACTACGACGTGCTCGATGGACGCAATTCGCTCGCAGGCCGCGCGGACGCGCGCAAGCGAATCGAACGTTTTGCCGCCGTACACATAGCCGTCGGCGGTGAAAAGCACCCGCGGCTCGATCTGCCCGAACCGATCGATTACCCCTTCCACGCCAAAATCGGGCGAAGTGCTCGACCAAACAGCGCCCAGGCTGGTGGCGGCCAGCATGGCCACGATCGCCTCGGGCAAGTTAGGCAGATAACCCGCCACGCGGTCGCCCGGCGCGATGCCCAGCCGTCGCAAGACAGCGGCCAGCCGCGCTACTTCGGAACGTAGCTCGGCAAAGGTCATCGCTCGTCGCGCGCCTTGTTCGTTGGCGAATACGAGCGCCGTTCGATCGTCGCGATAGCGGAGCAGGTTTTCGGCAAAGTTGAGCCTGGCGCCCGGAAACCAACGTGCGCCGGGCATCCGTTCAAAATCGGCGACGACGGCGTCGTAGGTGGCGGCCGCCCGCACGCCGCAAAAGTCCCACACTGACGCCCAAAACTCTTCGGGCCGCGTCACCGACCAGTGATGCAGTTGGCCATATTCGGTGAAGTTGCGTTGCCAGCGCTGGCTTGCCGATCGCATAAACGCGGTCAAGTTCGCCGCGGCGATTTGCTCAGACGTGGGCTGCCAGAGAAGCTGTGACATGGTGCTACCGCTGCGAATTCCGGTCGGTTTTGGCGAGCATAACCGGCAGCCCGTACCTTTGCCATCTGATCGGATTTCACGAACAAGTTTGGCAAATGCCCCGGTGGCTGGGGCAGAGCCTAAGCGATGCCCCGG
>DASVHB010000578.1:0-7463 GCA_036379195.1 Pirellulales bacterium | reverse complement strand
GGCGTCGGCACTCAAGGGGGCATTTGCCTGGATTATGGGACTCGCTGCGCTCGGCCCACCCTACTCCCTAGCCCGGATTATTCATCAGCTCACACTAACCCTAAGCGCAAGCGAGGCCCGTCAATGAATTTGCCTCGCTTGCGCTTCGGGTTGGTGTACGACCGCCGTGGGAGGCATACTACGGGGCTGATGAACAATCCGGGCTAGGTCGTCCGCGCGGCATGAAATTGTTTCCGCGGTGGGCGACCTGGGAAGGTCGCCCTGCGGATGCCGAAATCGCGGGATTACCGGTTTAGATTGTCAAAAGCCTTACGAAACGCCCGTCGCGCCCACCAACCACTAGCCACCAACCACACCTTTATGCTCATCGGCTATGTCAGCGACGAACGCTACGTCGCCCTGCCCGACGTACTCATCGAGTTTCTCCGCGATGGCCAGTCGATCGAAGCTCGCTCGCGGGCGACCGGAGCGGTCTATGCCGACCTTCCGCCTGGGCCTTGCGAGGCGGTGCTCTCGAAGCCTGGCTTTGGTTCCAAGCGCGTCAAGCTCATCGTTCGGCCAGGCGACGCCTATCAGTTTCGCCTGCTCTCCGATTGCCTGCTGGGCTATGTCTGGCCCAAGTGGATCAGGTCGGGCGAAGAGGCCGAATTCCGCGTCCACTCGGTCGAAGCCTACCAACTGGAGTTGTGGCGATACGGCGGCCAAAGACAGTTTATTCGCAACCTGGGATGGCACGACGAACATGGTCCGCGAGCGACCATGCAGATCACGCCCGACGGCGATTACACGCAGGCCGGCGTGCGTTTCAACGAGCAAGGCTACAACATCAAGGTGCACCGGCAAGCAATCGAAGCACCAGGCAAAAGCGGCCTTTATTATTTTCACGCTCGAACCGCGGCGGGAGCGCATTTCTCGTTTCCCTGGATTGTGGCGCCGGCGCGGCCCGCCGCGAAGATGGCGGTGCTGGCCTCGAACATTACCTGGAACGCCTACAACAGTTTCGGCGGACGAAGCAACTATATTCACGCCGACCGCTTGCCGCCGACGCCCACCATCAATTCGCGGCAGGAGCTGAAGCGTTACACCGATCCCGATCACCTGCATTATACCGGCGACGATTACGACCCTCTGTCGTTCGACCGGCCCGAACCGATCAACTCAATCGCAGCCGGCGAAGAACCGACTGACCCGATCGAAGGCCGCGCGGCCTGCCATGTGGCGCCTGCCGACTGGCGGTTGCTGGCGTGGCTCGAGCGCCAGCAGTTCGACTACGACCTGTACGCCGAGACGCAACTGCACCACGAAGATCTCAAACTGGCCGACTATCGCGTGCTGGTGCTCTCGGCGCATCCCGAGTATTGGTCGCGCAAAATGTACGATCGCGTCAAGCGTTGGGTGCGCGAGGAAGGCGGCAAGTTGATTTATCTGGGCGGCAACGGGCTGAATTGCGAAGTCGAATTCGTTGACGCGACCACGATCGTTTGCCGCAACGGCGACCAGCGCAAAAAGGACAGCCAACACGCCGAAAGTCGGTTTCATCTGCGTTATGAGTCGGAAGCGAACCTGTTGGGGGTGGCCTATAGCGATCCCGGCGCCATGACTGCCGCGCCCTACCGCGTGGTCGACGCGGAACACTGGGCGTTTGCCGGCGCGGGCCTGAAACGGGGCGATGTGTTCGGCACGCGCAGTTTGCATCGCCGTTGCGAAGGCGGCGCCTCGGGCCACGAGACCGACAAGATCACCCCCAGCTCGCCCAAAAACGCGCGGCTGTTGGCCAAAGGGCTTAACGGCGACGATGGCGGGGCCGAGATCGTCTACTACGACACCCGCGGCGGCGGCGAGGTGTTTTCGGTCGGCTCGATCACGTGGGTAAGCTGCCTGTTGGTCGACGATGCTGTCTCGACGATCACGGCCAACGTGGTGCGGCGGTTTGTCGGTGCGTCGTGAATGCTGCTGGTGGCTGGTGACTGGTGGCTGGTGGCTGGGACAGAGCCTGGGCGATGCCCCGGAAAATTACCCCGCGCAAGGCCGAATAACGCTTCGCGGAACGCGGCAGGGCACGGGCCACCATTGCGCCAGGAGTGCATCGCATCGGGGCATCGCCAAGGCTCTGCCCCGGCCACAGGGCGAACCGCCTCAAGCCGTCCGCCGGACATTTTTCCTTGCGTCGCACGCGGCGGGATAGTTACTCTTGAGGGGGAGGCAAACGGGGGCGCCGAGGGAACCGGAAATGAGAAGTTGGCGACGCCCTTTGACAGGGCGAGCGACGGCGAAGCGCGGCTACGCACGCCGCGCACGCCGCGCACGACAAGCAACGCTCGAGACGCTCGAAACGCGCCGCGTGCTGGCAACCGGCTATTTGCAATTGAACCTGGTCGCCGACCAGGCCAACACCGCACTGGTGCAAGACGCCAACCTGGTGAACCCCGCCGGCGTCGCGCTCAACGCCAACGGCGGCGATCTGTTTGTCGCCGATCGGGCCAGCGGCGTGGCCTCGCTTTATTTGGGCGCCGTCAACGGCTCGGCGTTCCAGGTCGATTCCTCGACGATTAGCATTCCGGGCGGCGGACCCGACGGTGTGGTGATCAACGGTACGCCCGGCTTCGTCATTCACGCGGGCGCCGCCAGTGGCCCCGCCTCGGTATTGTTCGCGTCCGCTGCCGGCGCCATCACTGGTTGGAACCAAGGCGTGCCGCCGCCGGCGCCATCCGGCCAGGCGCAAACCGCCGTCACCACGCCCAATGCCGTGTACACGGGCCTGGCGCTGGCGAACAACGGCACGCAGAATCTGCTCTACGCGGCCGACTTCCACGACAACCGCATCGACGTTTTCGATAGCGGCTTCAACGCCGTGACCACCAGCGGCGGCTTTAGCGACCCAAACTTGCCCGCCAGCTTCGCACCCTACAACGTTGCCAATCTTAGCGGGCATTTGTTCGTCAGCTACGCCCAGCAGGACGCCAACCGGCAGAATCCGGTGGCTCAGCCGGGCGCCGGCATCGTCGACGTCTACGACTACAACGGAGTGCTGCTGAAGCGGCTCGTCTCAGGCGGCGGTTTTTCCGGCCCGCTCAATGTGCCTTGGGGCCTGGCGATCGCGCCGGCCGGCTTCGGCGACTTTAGTGGCGATCTGTTGGTAGCCAACCAAGGCGATGGCACTATCCACGCGTTCGATCCGAACTCGGGCATCTTACAAGGAGTGCTCGCGACTCCGACCGGCCAACCGTTGGTAATCGATGGCGTGCATGCTCTGCAGTTCGGCAATGGATTAACGGCGGGCAGCGGCAACACGCTGTTCATCACTTCCGGTCCCAGCGGCGGGCAGCACGGCGTGCTTTCCGAGCTGCAAAGTGCCCAGGGCATGGCGTTGACCGCCCAAGGCACCGCCGTTTCGGCCACGGTCGGCACGGCGTTCAGCGGGACGCTCGCGGTTTTCGCCGAGGCCTTCAATGTGTCTCCCGCCGGCGTCACCGTGAATATCGACTGGGGTGATGGCGCCACCAGCGCCGGCGCGGTCTCGGCACTCGCTCGTGGCGGTTACGCCGTCAGTGGCACTCACGTCTATTTGGCAAGCGGATTAAAGAGCATCAGCATCCATGTGACCGACCCGATGAACCACTCGGCGACGGCGAATAGCCTGGTCAGGGTGGCCCAGCCGGGCGTCGTGGCCAACGGCATCACGTTTACACCGACCGAGGGCAACGCGTTTTCCGGCACGGTGGCCACCTTTACCGACGGCGATGGCAACACTTCGCCCGCTTCGTACAGCGCCACGATTAACTGGGGCGACGGAAACACCACTGCCGGCGCCATTGCCGCGGCCGGAAGCGGTTTTATCGTTCAAGGTCAACATACCTATGCCGGCGCAGCCACCCACGGCGTCACCGTCAGCATCAGCGACACCGATGGCGATTCGGCCACGACCACGAGCACGGCCCGCGTGGCCGATGCGCCCTTAACCGGGGCGAATCGCACGATCTCGCTGACCGAACAAACCGCCTTTAGCGGCGTCGTGGCCTCGTTCACCGATGCGAATCCCGCGGCGGACCCCGGCGATTTCGCCGCCACCATCAACTGGGGCGATGGCGCGACGACCACCGGCGACGTCACCGCCAGCGCCGGAGTTTTCAGCGTCAGCGGCTCGCACACCTACGCTGATGAGGAGGCGACGGCGATTACCGTAGTCGTCAACGACGCGGGCGGCAGCACGGCCACCATCGTCAGTGTGGTGTCGCTGGCCGACGCCGATACGCTGGTGGCGACCGCGGTGCCGGCCGCGGCGACCGAGGGGGTGACTTTCCGCGGCGCGCTGACCACGTTCACCGACACACTCATCGTCGCGTCGGCCGACGATTTCGCAAGCACCATCGACTGGGGCGATGGCACAACGACCACAGGCTCGGTCAGCGGCGCCGCCGGCGTCTTTACGCTGCACGGCTCGCATGCTTACGCCGACGAAGGCACCTATACGCTCACGGCGTCTGTCAATGACGTGGGCGGCACGGCTAGCGCCACCGCACAGCAAGTGGTGGCAGTGATCGAGCACGACGTGCTCTCGATCACCCCAACCGAATTTAGCCCGACAGAGGGCGTCGCGTTCAACGGAGCGGTGGCTACCGTAAGCGACAGCGACAGCAACGCCGCCGCCGATTTCACCGCTCTGATCGATTGGGGCGATGGAACGACCACTACGGGATCCGTCAGCGGCACCGGCGGCCTATTCACCCTTGGCGGTAGCCACACCTATGCCGAAGAGGGCACGTATACGCCGGTAGTATCGATCGTCGATGACCCGCCTGGCACAGCCTCTGCGACCGCCACGATGAGCACCGTCGTGGCCGATGCACCGCTGAGCGGGTCGCCAGTCACGCTGAATCTCACCGAAGGAGCGGCTTTTGCCGGCGCGGTGGCCGCCATTAGCGACGCGAATCCCAACGGGTCGATCAACGAACTCTCGGCAACGATCGACTGGGGCGACGGCGCTACCGCGTCGGGCACAATCGTTTCCGGTAGTGGGGGCTTGGAAGTTATGGGTTCGCACACGTACAGCGAAGGCGGAACCTATCATCCGCAGGTAACTATCACCGACATCGGGGGCGCGAGCGTCGTCGTCGTCGACTCGGCGTTGGTCGCCGATTACCCGCTGACCGCCAGCGGAGCGACCATCACGCTCCAGGAGCGATCGGCGGCCACGACCACCGTGGCCACGTTCACCGACGCCGATCCCGACGGTGGCGCCGCCGGTGAATACACCGCCACCATCGACTGGGGCGATGGCACGACGACCTTCGGCGCCGTGAGCGGATCTTCCGGCGCTTACCAGGTAAGCGGCGCACACGCCTATGCCGATGAAGCCCGACAATATGTCATGGTGATCGTCCGCGATGCCGGCGGCAGCAGCGCCACGGCCGCCAGCTTGGCCATTGTCACCGAGGCTCAGCTTTCGGATGGCACTCGCGGCACGCCCGACACACGCTGGGTGAATGAGATCTATGGCGATCTTTTGGGCCGGGCGGCTGAGCCGGGAGCGCTGCGGTTTTGGGGCAACCAACTTGCGGCGGGAGACAGCCGCGCCCAGGTCGCCTTGGCCATCGAAGCGACTGCCGAATACCGCGGCGACGAGGTCAACCATCTCTACGTCCATTATCTGCACCGCCCCACCGATCCCGGAGCGCTCAGCTTTGGCACAACGTTTCTGGCAAGCGGCAAGACGATCGAGCAATTGGCGACCATCGTCGCCGGCTCCAGCGAATACTTCACGCGGCGCGGCGGCGGCACGAACGATGGCTTTTTGAACGCCTTGTTCCAAGACGCGCTGGCGCGGTCGGTTGATAGCGGCGCTCGGCAGTATTTCGACGGGCTTCTGGCCGGAGGTACGCCACGTTCGCAAGTGGCCGCCGCGATCTTCGCCAGCGACGAGTACCTGGGCGATGTCGTCGCCGGCGTCTACCTAGAATTCTTGCAACGGCCGGTCGATGCGGCCGCACACAGCTTTTGGATCGCGCAGCTTAGTCATGGCGTTACCGATCAGCAACTGCTCGCCGCCGTGTGCGCCTCGGGCGAATACTTCAGCAAGACGGCGCCATAGTCAAGCTTTCCAGCCTGACGGGCCGCCCGAATTGCTTGCTCCCAAGGTCGCCGGGCGCGGTTTGCCGTTGGCTTTCGTCACCTTCGGGTTCGGCGGAAGCGCCGGCGCGAGTTTCGTCTCGGGCGGTTTTTTCGGTCGTTTCAGACTCGACAGCAAATAATGCAGCGACATCGTTCTGGCCCTCCTTTAGCCCCGCGTCCTGGAAGTGAGAGGACGCAGTTAGCGTGCCATGGTTCCCTTAACTTCGGTACGCCGCGGGAGGGTACTTGGTTCATTCCGGCCAGCGAACGGTCGGAACGTCTGGCCGTCTTCCGATGGGCTGGTGGCCGGGGCAGAGGCTTGCCGACGCCCCGGAAGCGGATCTGCCGGTGCATCGCTTAGGCGCCGCCCCAGCCACAGGAGCGTTTGCCGCACCAGTTTTACGCCCCACATCGCCCGCACGCCACGGGCGGCTCAATCTGCTGCGACAGGTTCATGCGTGCCATCCGCTCGGCTCGGGCCGGACCACAGATCGGACAATCAAACAACCGCTCGACGTCCCATAAATCGACAAACACGCGCCCGCCACTGAGCGCCAACCCCGCTTCGAGCGATTGTTCCAACGACCGCAGCCTGGGCGGAGCAAATTGTGCTGCGGCGCCCAGTTGTTCCATCATGCCGTTGCCGCCGCGGGTGGGAATGACCACGCAGCACTCGACGCCCTGCCGAAAGGCCCACTCGACCGAGCGGACCGCCCACTCCAGTCCGGCTGGCTCGTCGAGAAACGGCGGGCGGAGCAAAACGAACGCCCGGACGCTGATGTCATAGCTTCGCAAAAAGTCGGTGGCCCGCGCGAAATCGTCGAGCGTCATTTGCTTGTTCAGCCGCGGCAATACGTCGGGATGGATCGTTTCCAGCCCCATCGCCACTTCCAGCGGCACGCCGATCAAATCACGGAAGCCCACACACGCGGGACCGCAGAGCTTGGGATGATTTTCGACCACCACGCGCTCGAAATGCCGCACGCGACTGGCGATCGCCTGGTGGTCTTCCGGTGGAATCGCCGCGGCGTCGAAGTAGTTGCCGCTGTTGTATAGCTTGATGTGCCGCGCCGCCGGCAGACGGCGAAGCGCGAAATCGATCTGCTCGGGGATCGCGCCCGACGGCACCGGCTCGTCGGTGGTGTTCTTCCACAGATCGCACATCAAGCAGCGCCAAGGGCACTCGCGATTGGTCAAAAAAATCGTCGCCACATCGACGACTTCGCCGGACGATGTCCGTTCGCGCTCGACGTGAAGAGCGTAGGGCCGCCGCGGATCGACCGGGTTTTTCGCCGGCCGGGCGGTGATGATCGCCTGCGTTAATGAACTCATGCGGTATCGAGCTGAACGAACGC
>DASVHB010000577.1:0-2239 GCA_036379195.1 Pirellulales bacterium | reverse complement strand
TTTCGTGTATTTCCCGATGAACTTGGTGTTGACAGAAATGGGCGATTGGCAGGTCGGTTTCCAGGCTGCCCATGCGGGCTTAGGAAACATGACCTGCGAAACTGCCGTTCTTGTCAATGTCAACTCTCCCGTGGAATATGCAAAAAGATGTGTAGAACAACGAGGGCGCAGCCCTGGGTTGATGGCTTTGGTGCAGGAGATAGGGGGATGCTGCGGAGATATGGGGATCAAGAGATAAAGATCGAATGAAAATGCATCGCTGGTGCACGACATCATTCAAAACCTCCCATCTCCCTATCTCTTTCGTATCCCCCTATCCCCTCTCGATTGCCGGTCGTTGCGCAGCTTCGCAACTCCGCCTGACCGGAAAACTCTGGCGATTCGCCTGATGTTGGGCCTTCTCTTGGGCCGATAAACGATTGCGCCGCCGCGCGCAAAGTTGCCTTTCGGCGGAGCGAAAGTTGCGCACTTTGCGGCGCGAAATGCGCTTTCAACCAACGGTCGCGTTCAAGGACGAACAATCGTGCCCCATGTGCTCCTTCGCACGATCGGTGTGACGCTGGCGTGCGTCGTTTGGTGCGGCCCAGTGCGCGCTCAATCGGTCTACCGGCTCACCGCCGACCGCATTCTGATGCCGCGCGAGCATCTGACCAAAGGCGCCGTGCCCGTGGTTACCGCGGTGGCCATCGACGCCGAGGGGCGCACACTGGCCACCGGCGGCGACGACCACGTCGTGCGGTTGTGGAATCTCGACGATGGCAGCCTGATCCGCGAGCTGTGCGATCACACCGATTGGGTGCGTGCTTTGGCATTCGATGCCACCGCTCATCGGTTGGCATCGGCCGGCGAGGACCGCTCGATCACACTCTGGGATCTCAACACAGGCCAGCCGTGGACGAAGCCGCCCCCGCTGGCCCACGCCATCTACGCGCTGGCGTATAGCAGCGACGGCGCCACCTTGGCCGCCGCCGGCTTCGGCGATCATGTGCAGGTGATCGACGGCCGCACCGGCAAACTGCTCCGGCAGCTTGCCGCGCCGAGCATCGACAACCGGGCGTTGGCCCTTTCGCCCGACGGCGGCCTGCTGGCGGTCGCGGGACGCAACGGCCGCATTCGCCTGTGGCAATTGCCCGAGGGGAAAGTGCTGCGCGATATCGACGCCGACCGGCAGCGGATTCGCGCTTTGGCTTTTTCGTTGGATGGGCGGCAGTTGGCCTCGGCGGGCGAGGGCCGACTGGTGCGGCTATGGGACACCGCCGGTGGCGAGATGCTGCGTGAGCTGCCCAGCCGCCCCGGCAAGGCGTTGGCCCTGGCGTTTTGCGGCGAGGGCAAACTGGCGATCGGCGGCAGCGCCAATCTGATTCGTGTCTGGAACCTGGCCGGCGAGAACGAGCCGGTCGAGTTGGTTGGGCACGCCGGCTCGGTCTCGTGCCTGGCGTGGAACAGCGCCCGAGGCGTGCTTGCGTCGGGAAGCTTCGACACCACCGTGCGGCTTTGGAAGCTCGGCGAGCATTCGTGGACCGAGCCGGTACGGCAGGCGGCCAGGAAAAAGTAGGCAGCATTCGAGATTCAGCATTCGGGATTCGGGGGAATCGGCTTTAACGAACATGGTCGGCAAATGCCCCGGTGGCTGGGGCAGAGCCTAAGCGCTACCCCGGTTGAGCCGGGGCATCGGCAAGCCTCTGCCCCAGCCACCGGCGGTAATTGACGCAACATAGCAGCGGCAACTACCGGTTTTAATTCTCAAAACCGATCAGAGGCGCCGCGATCGAATGCTGGGAGAAATGTTTGTGGCTGTAGCTCATCGAAATGCGAAACGGCGGGGTGAACGTTCGACGCGCTCAGCGGGCCGTCCCACGGCGCCGGCGATCAGCGATACGCGCCGCTGGCGCATCTGCCGCTTCGAGCGGATCGAAGAGCGGTCTCTCATGGCCGCCGACATCCACTTCGGGGCCGTTTACTTCGATCCTGCCAGCGGCAACGACTCGGTTCCCAACGCCTTCAGCGTGACGTGGAGCGGCGGCGCGGCCGGCACCGAGCTGAAGCAGCTCACCATCTCGACCGATCCTAATGGCAATCCAACGGCCCAGCCGGGCGATCCGTTCTTTAATACCACGGCGGGCCTGCCCGGCGTCTATGGCGCTTCGCCGCTCGATGTGGTTTCCAGCGACGGCGTGCAAGTCACCTCGCAAACCGTGGTCAACGGCGGCACGCAGGTGGTGCTGAATTTTGCCGGCTT
>DASVHB010000576.1:0-2456 GCA_036379195.1 Pirellulales bacterium | reverse complement strand
GGACGGAGGAGAGAGACGGGCCACCGGCTTCATTCAATTCATCATTCGTGCGCACCGTTAAACTGATTCTGGCCTACGATGGAACGGACTACGCCGGTTGGCAAGTGCAAACCAACCAGCGCACGTTGCAAGGCACGCTGGAAGCCGCGCTGCAAAAGATCACGGGCGAAACCGTCCGGGTGGTGGCTAGCGGGCGAACCGACGCGGGCGTGCATGCCCTGGGTCAGGTCGTGAGTTTTGTAACGGCTAGCCCGCTGGAAGCCGGCGTGCTGCAAAAGGCGCTCAACGCCGAGTTGCCCGACGATATGGCGGTGCTCGAGGCGGGCGAAGCCCCGGATGGTTTTCACGCCATTCGCGACGCCAGGCGGAAGCGGTATCGTTATGTCATTCACGACGGGCCGGCGCGCGATGTGTTCCGACGGCGATATGCCTGGCATTACCGCCGGCGGCTCGACGCCGACGCCATGCACCGGGCCGCCCAGCCGCTGGTGGGCCGGCACGACTTCCGCAGCTTCGAAACCGGTTGGCCGCAGCGCACCAGCAGCGTGCGCACCGTGTTTGAAATTAGCGTTCGTCGCGGCTGGACGAGCGACTCGGACCTGGTGGCGTTGGAAATCGAGGCCGATGGTTTTTTGTACAACATGGTGCGGGCGATCGTGGGTACGCTGGTAGAAGTCGGTCGCGGCGAGCGGCCCGAGAGTTGGCCGGGCGAAGTATTGGCCGCCCAAGACCGCCGCGCCGCCGGCATGACCGCGCCGCCCGAAGGGTTGTTTTTGGTGTCCGTCGCGTACGGTTGAGGCGGCCGATGATCTAACAAACCGTGCGCGAATAGCGGGCGTCGCCCAAAGTCGCCTTTCGCACCGCTAAAGTAGCGCTACTTTCGCGGAGCGAAAGGCGACAACGCCGCGTCCTGTGCTCGCGCCCGTCCGATTAAGAAGGCCATTCTGCAGTCGCGTAAAGCATCGAACCAGAGCCCATGCGGATCGCTCACATCATCACGCGCCTGATTCTCGGCGGCGCCCAGGAAAACACCTTACTCACGTGTGAGGGGTTGCTGCGCGATTATGGCGACGAGGTGCTGCTGGTCACCGGGCCGCCGCTGGGTCCCGAAGGCAGCTTGCTCGACCGCGCCCGCGCAAACCAAGTGCCCCTGCAAATGGTTCCCTCGCTGCGCCGCTCGATTCATCCCTGGCGCGACTGGACCAGTTACCGCGCCTTGAAAAAAATCCTGCGCGACTTTCGGCCCGACGTCGTCCATACGCATAGTGCCAAGGGAGGCGTGCTGGGTCGGGCAGCGGCAGATGCGCTCGGCGTGCCGGCCATCGTACATGGCGTGCATGGCGCGCCGTTTTATCCCTACCAAAGCCCGCTTGTTCGCCAATTCTATCGCCAATGCGAGCGCTGGGCCGCGCGGCGTTGCCATGCGTTTATCAGCGTGGCCGATGCTATGACCGAGCTGATGGTCGCCGCCGGCGTCGATCGACGCGAGAAATTCACCACCATCTACAGCGGCATGGAGACCGGGCCGTTCTTGCGCGCGCACGAGCATCGGCGACATGTCCGCAACGAGCTGGGCTACGCCGACGAGCATTTGGTCGTCGGCAAAATCGCCCGGCTGTTTCATCTTAAAGGCCACGACGACGTGATTTCGGCCGCCGGGCAACTTGTGTCACGACATCCGCAGGCGCGGTTTTTGTTCGTCGGTGATGGGATCCTTCGCGAGCGATTGCAAGCTCGGATTGAGCGCGAGGGTCTCGCCTCTTTTTTTCAATTCACCGGGCTGGTGCCGCCCGAGCAAATACCGCGGCTGATCGGCGGTATGGACGTGGTGATCCACACCAGCTTGCGCGAGGGGCTGGCCCGCGTATTGCCGCAGGCGCTGATTGCCGGCCGGCCCGTGGTCAGCTATGACATCGATGGGGCACGCGAAGTGGTGTTGCCCGGTGAAACCGGATACCTGTTGCCGCCGCGCGATGTGGCGGCGTTGACCGCCGCGCTCGACGAATTATTGAGCGACGGCGGGCTACGTGAGCGGCTCGGACAAGAAGGCCGCCGCCGGTTCGCCGAGGTGTTTCGGCACGAACGCATGACGGAACAGACGCGGGCACTTTATCAACGGCTGCTCGAAGGTCCTGTCGCTGCCGCCCGTCAGCAGTGCGCAGACCGCGGCACCGTAGAACCGGGGGCTTTGCCATGAATTGTTCGGCCTATCGCCGGCGGCTACACTGAAGCGGCGCACAAACTTCCGGAACACGAGGCACATCGGGTGGCACTGGCGGGTCAACAGTATCTGGGCGGCTATCGGCTGCTGCACGTGGTCAATCGCGGGCAAACCAGCCAGGTCTGGGCCGCGATCAACGATCAAGACCAGTCGCGCCGTGCGCTCAAAGTGCTACTGGCCGATTTTCGCAAAGATCGCGAACACCTGGCCTACATGAAAAACGAGTTCCAGGTGG
>DASVHB010000575.1:0-2043 GCA_036379195.1 Pirellulales bacterium | reverse complement strand
CGAAAAGCTGCCCATCGTCGCCTTGTTGTTCGATCAGTCGCAGAGCATGGGTCTGCCCGCCGGCCCGTTCGAGAGCGACGCCGATTTTTTGTCGGCCGCCGACGCGGTGGGATATCCGGTGACCGAGGGCAAGATCGATCCGGCGTTGCGTAAGACTTTGAACGAAAAAACGCGGCTGCGGTTCGTGCAGGAAGCGGTGGCGCATCGGGCGACGGACTGGCTCAAGCCGCTGGCCGACAAATACGAGCTGCGGGTCTACGCCATCGATCGTGGCATCAACCGATTGGTTTACGATGATCTCACCCGGCTGCCGGAGCTTTCCGCCCAAGGCTCTAAGACGCACCTGGGCGACGGCATCGTGCGCGCGATCGACGAAGCGGCGGGCCGTCCGGTCGCCGGCATCGTCGTTTTTTCGGACGGCGAAAACACCGGCGGCCTTTCGCCCGCCGAGGCGGCGCGGGCCGCCGACGAAGCGGGCGCCGCGGTGTTCACCGTGCCCGCCGGCAGCGATGCCCCGCTGCGCGACGTGGCGATCGTCGATGTGTTCGCCCCCGACCTGGCATCGGTGGGCGATACCGTCCATGTGTCGGTGACGTTGCAAGTGCAAGGGTATCCCGAGCAGCCGGTCAAAGTGCAGTTGTTCGAAGACGGCAAGCCCAGCCCGATTGACACTAAAGAACTGGTGCTGCGCAATATCGAGCAGCAACACGTCGATCTCACCTTCGAGGCCAAGGAAAAGGGCAGCAAGACGCTTACCGTCAAACTGGCGCCGAATGTCGAGCTGCCTG
This sequence comes from Pirellulales bacterium, assembly GCA_036379195.1. Classification (GTDB taxonomy): domain Bacteria; phylum Planctomycetota; class Planctomycetia; order Pirellulales; family JAICIG01; genus JAICLL01. The sequence continues at coordinate 1,255 of DASVHB010000575.1, read as the reverse complement.
AAGACCTGAAAGAAAACAACGTGGACGAAGTGGTGGTCCGCGTCAGCGACGAAAAACTGCGCGTGCTGTACGTCGAAGGGTTGCCGCGTTGGGACTTTCGGTTTTTGAAAAACGCCATGCGCCGCGATCATGGCCTGGGCGGGCGCGGCCTGCCGGGCGCCGTCGTGGCCGGCAAGCCCGAGGCCGCAAGCCCTTCGTCCGATGGCAAAACAACGGGAGAGCCCGACATCGTGCTCGAAGCCGAGGTCCGCCGCCGCCCAGCGGGCGATCGCCAGGTGCTGCCCAAAACCGTCGAGGCGCTGGCCGAGTACGACACGGTTATTTTGGGCGATGTTTCACCCGCGCTCCTCGATAGCGGCTTTCGCAAGCTGTTGGCCGAAGCGGTGCGCGAGAAGGGCGTGGGGCTGATTGTCGAGGCTGGTCCCGAGGCCATGCCGCACGCCTTCGACGCCAAGTTTCAAGAATTGCTGCCCGTCAAGCTGCGGCGGGCGGCAGGCATCGAGGCCCAAGCTTACAAGCCGTTCCACATCGAAGTCAGCCCCGACGGCTCGCTGCACGAGGCCATGCGGCTCTACGACGAGGCTGGTCGCAACGGCAACGTGTGGGGGCAAATGCCCGCCTTCTATTGGTGCGCGGCGGTCGAGCGTGCGGCCCCGGCGGCCACGGTGCTGGCCTACAATCCTGGCGTCGAGGGCCGCTATGGCAAGTTGCCGCTCATCGCGCATCACTATGCCGGCGAGGGCAAGGTGCTGTTCATCGGCACCGACTCCACCTGGCTGTGGCGGCAGAACGTGGGCGACCGTTTCTTTTACAAGTTTTGGGGCCAGGCCATTCGTTTCGTCGCCCGCCGCGACGATGGAGCAAAAAAGAAAAGTTGGGTCGAAGTGCATCCCGCCCGCACCAGCCCCGGCGAACCGGTCGAAATCGAGCTGTTGGCCTATCGGGCGGACGGCGCGCCGCGCACCGAGTCGAAGCTCACCCTAAGGCTGGAGCGCGAGGGCGCGCCGACGGAAGTGATTGAGGCACTCTCCGATCAGGGGACTGCCGGCCGCTACACCGCCAAGTTTGCGCCTGAGGAAAAAGGCAGCTATCGCGTGGTCTACGATCCGGGCGAGGGACAAGATTCGATCGACGCGCGCGTTCACGTGCGGCCTTCGGCCGAAGAAATGCGCCGTCCGAACGTTGATATCGACTCGTTGGCGCAGCTCGGCAAAGTCGTCAAGCTCAACGATCTATCGTTGATCGGCGGCCAGCT
>DASVHB010000574.1:0-2632 GCA_036379195.1 Pirellulales bacterium | reverse complement strand
GAACTCGACGAACTGGATGCCCGGCGGGCGGACCGAAATCCACACCGGCATCAGCGTCCAGGCGTAGGCCGCCGACGTACAGAGGCCCAGCAGCGTGCCAGGCACCGTGATTTCGTCGGGAATGATGCGCTCATCGAGATCGATCAACGAGGCCGCCAGCATGAAAAAGACCAGCAGCAGGTTGTTGGCAAAGACGGCGTGCAGAATACTCCAGGTGATGGGGCTGGGGCCTTCGGCGCCCCGCACGCCCTCCAGGCCAAGCCGGCCGGGCGGCAGCAGCGCCCACTGATCGATTTCCCACCAATAGAGCGCGGCGCAAAACGCGCCCATGGCCAGCTCGACCACCACCGCCCGCAGCCAAAACGTGGTTCCCAAATCGGCCGACTTGCGGCGCAGACAAATCCAGCCGATCAGCGGCAGGCGGTCGAGCCAGCGGTTTTTGGCGTCGCGCGGGTGCTCGCTCGACCAGGGATTGCGGCGGTGGTTTTCGCTGAGGGCATAGGCCCACACGTTGGCCAGATGGCCCAGCAGCACGCCAACGACAAACACCCCGGCCAACCGATAGCCGAGCGGTTGTTCAACGAATAGGTTCACAGACACTCCGCGGGCGAAAGGTTAAAATGACGGATGATTTCTGCGGCGATCTCGCCGGGGTCTTTACGATCGGTGTCGAGCGAAAGTTCGGCGCATTGTTCGTAGAGCGGCGTCCGCTCGCGCAGCAGCGCTTCGACTTCGGCCTGGCCGCCGGCGGTGGTGAGTTGGGGACGCCGCTGGCGTGTCGTGGCGTCGCCCGCCAAGCGGTCTTGCAGGGCCGCTGGCTCGGCGCGGAGCCAAACCACGCGGCCGCGCTGGCGCAACCGGCGGCGATTGGCCTCGCGCAGCACCGCCCCGCCGCCCGCCGCGACAATCAGCCCGTCGCGCTCGAGCAATTCGGCCAGCACTGACGACTCCAGGTCGCGAAAGGCCGCTTCGCCCTCGTCGGCGAAGATGGCCGCGATCGACTTGCCGGCTTTCAACTCGATCTCGACGTCGGCATCGGCCCACGGCCAGCCGAGCCGCAGCGCCAGCAGCCGGGCCACCGTGCTTTTGCCGGCCCCGCGATAACCGATCAGGACAAGGTTCATGGAAAGCGTTGCGCTCGCGTGGCTCAATACTTTGCCGGCCCGATGGCGCGCTTCAGCACGTCGCGCATCACTTCGGCGGGGGCTTCCTGGTCGGTGAACAGCTTGAACTGCAGCGCCGCCTGGCGAATGAACATATCGACGCCGGTCACCACCGTGCAACTGCGCGCCCGGGCGTCTTTGACCAGCAACGTGCTCTCTGGATTGTACACCGTATCGAACACCAGCATCGACGGCTTCAGATAGTGCTTGTCGTACGGCGTTTCGTCGACGTGCGGGTGCATACCCACCGGCGTGCAGTTGATCAGCAAATCGACCCAGAAATTATGCCGCGTGCCCCAATCGACCGCCTTGCCGCCCAGGGCCTCGGCCAACTTGTCTGCCCGCTGCCGCGTGCGGCTGGCAATCACCACCTCGGCCCCGCGCCGCTGCAGTCCAAAGGCGATGGCCTTGGCCGCCCCGCCCGCGCCTAGCACCAGGGCCACTTTGGCATTCAGATCGGTCTCGCCCTGGTCGGCCTCCAGCGCCGCCGTCAGGCAGTCCATCGCCGCCCGGTAGTCGGTGTTGTAGCCGGCGAGCTGCTCCGCTTCGAAGATCAGCGTGTTGGCCGCCGCCACGCCCCGCACCGCTCCGTCGACTTTGTTCACGCGCTTGAGCACCGCTTCCTTGTGCGGAATGGTTACGCTCAGGCCCTTGATGCCCAGCTCGCGCGCGTCGTCCAAAAAATCGTAAACGTCTTCCCGCGGAATGCGGAAGGGAATGTAAACCTTGTTCAGCTTCAGATGGCGAAAGGCCGCGTTGTGGACCAACGGGCTAAGGCTCTGGGCGATCGGGTCGCCGATCACTCCATAGACCTCGGTCTCGGCGGTGATGCGGTCGTAGCCGTAAACTTCGGTCATCTGCTGAAAGCTGAGTTGGCCGGGGGCCAGGGTGCGCTCGTGATGGAACGTGGCATAGCTGAACGGCGCGCCGCAGCGGCCCGCCAGCAACCGCGAAGGCGTGCCGATGTCGCCCATGCAGATGCCCACCGTGGGCACTTTGCTTTCCTTCACCAGCCGCAACATCCGCAGGTTGTCGTGCGGATTGTTGGCCAAGGTCGAGATTTTGACGATGTCGGGATCCAGCCCCGCCAGCCGGGCGTGAATCTCGGGCAGGTCTTCCGGCGTCTTGCGAAAATCGTGCAGGCTGACGATCCGCTTGGTCTTGCCATACCGCGGAATCGAGCCGGCCACGTCATCTTCCAGATCGACATACTCGACGCCCTCGGCGATGGCGGTGCGCAGCAGCGTCCGCCGCTCTTCCTCGGTGCCGTTGTATTTGCCGCCGTCTTGCGGGCGGCGAATGGTGACGATCACCGGTCCGGGCCGGTCGGTGAGCACCCGCTTCAGGTTGATCTGGCCGTTGATGTAGTCGAGTCGCAGCTCGACCAGCTTGGCGCCCTGCTCGACCAGGTGCTTATGCTCGGCGATCACATGCCGGTGCCGCCCACGCCCGATACTAACGCAAATCAT
>DASVHB010000573.1:0-9320 GCA_036379195.1 Pirellulales bacterium | reverse complement strand
CTCGCCTACGGCGAGCCAGCAGCCGCCTGAGATGACGGAACCGTGGGGACGAGCCCTTTTTTAGAGACCAACGTCAGCAACCAACCGGGCAAGCCGGTGGCATGGCATTATTCAACTCCGAACGGAACAAATTGGCAACGAGTAAGCAACGACATCTTACCCTCAAAACCGTGGATTTTGCACAGCCCAGGATAGTGCATCAAATATTGCAGATCTGCCAACCTTTCTCGCGCGACAATCAAGTTGCATGCTGGACATGCATCACGATACTAGAGGCAACACCGATCTGCAATTCTTACCGCAAGGGAGCACGGCCGCAGGCGTTCCTCGCTTGCGCGTCGGGTTGGTGTATGATAGCACCATGAACATCACCAACATCTCGGCCTATCAGGTCGATCTGCCACTGGTCGAGCAGAGCTACCGCTGGTCGGGCGGAAAGTCGGTCGAAGTGCTCGATAGCACAATCGTGCGAGTCGAAACCGATGCGGGAGTCGTGGGCCACGGCGAGGCCTGCCCTTTGGGGGCGGCGTATTTACCGGCCTACGCCCAGGGCTGCCGCACTGGCATCGCCGAACTGGCGCCGCACCTGATCGGCCAATGCCCGTTGGAACTGGCCAGGCTCAATCGCCTTATGGACGCGGCGCTCAAAGGTCATCCCTATGTCAAGTCGGCCATCGACATTGCCTGCTGGGACATCCTGGGGCAAGCCTCCGGCCAGCCGGTGTGCACGCTTTTGGGCGGACGCTATGGCGAGGACTTCGTGCTCTATCGAGCGATCTCGCAGCAATCGCCCGACGAAATGGCTGCCAAGGTCGCCGCATATCGGGCCGAAGGCTATCGGCGGTTTCAGCTCAAAGTGGGCGGCGACGCCGATGTCGATATCGAGCGCATCCGCGCCGCGGCGGCGCGGCTCGAACCGGGCGATCGTCTGGTGGCCGACGCCAACACCAGTTGGCTGATGCACGACGCCCTGCGTGTCGTTCGGGCGGTGCGCGACCTCGATGTCTACATCGAACAGCCCTGCGCGACGTACGAAGAATGCCTGACCGTGCGGCGGCACACCGATCATCCCTTCGTGCTCGATGAAGTGATCGACGGCATCGACATGTTGCTGCGCGGCTACGCAGATCGCGCCATGGACGTGGTGAACCTCAAGATCAGCAAGCTCGGCGGCTTGACCAAAGCCCGGCAGGTGCGCGACCTGTGCGTCTCGCTGGGAATCGCCATGACGATCGAAGACACCTGGGGCGGCGATATCGCCACGGCGGCGATCGCCCATCTGGCTCACAGCACTCCGTCCGAGCTGCTCTTTACCTCCACCGATTTCAACAGTTACGTGACGGTGAGCACGGCCGAGGGCGCCCCGCGTCGCCGCGGCGGCCGCTTGGCGGCAAGCATGGCGCCGGGGTTAGGGATTGTGCCGAGGGCCGACGTGCTGGGCGAGCCGGTGCTGGTGGTCGAGTAAACGGCGCGCCGAGGGAAAGTCAAAGCCACGCAGGGCGGGCCGAGCGAAGCGAGTCCCACCGTCGACTGCAACAGACGCTCGACGTTGTTCTCAGTGGGAGGAGGTGGTACTTTCAAGCTCGTACCGCCGCAATCGCTAGTTTCGGATGCTCGCGAGATGTCAGGCTATGAACCTAAAATCGTTAATCGCGGAAGCCATCGAAGTCTATGAGGTAGCGGGGACTGACTGCGCGCAAAAACTTTTGCCGCCGGCGAGCGACGCCGAAATCGATTCCATTGCGTCGGCAGTCGGGATGGCAGTGCCAGTCGAACTACGGGAGCTCTTGCGCATCCATGGAGGGCAGGAATACTTCGGTGTGGGTATCGATGGGTTGTTTGGTCAGCATCGACTTTTTAGCCCGGCAGAAATCATCGGACGTCACACGATGTATACCACAGTTCTGTTGGACATTGGTCCGCCGGTAGCATTCCCGCCGGCCGCGGGCCAGTGGGGATACTGGGTGCCGCAATTATTACCCTTTGCGGGGTGGGACGCCTATGATCTTTGCATTGACGCGAAGTGCGGCGAGGTATGGGAATTCAATCCGGGAACAGGATTGATCGGTCCTTGGCCCAGCATTTCCGCTGTCCTACGCGAGGTGGTGGACGCTGTCCGTGCCGGTGAACAGCCACTCGTGAATTACTATCGGGTTGCCGAAGATCCGGAGGATTCATAGCTGCGGCGAGCTCGCAAGTCCGACCTTTCCATCAGCGAATACCGGGAACAAATCGAGCCCGATGGTGGGACTCGTTTCACTCGGCCCACCCTACGGGCCGTGGATCCCTTATCTGCGCCGGAAGAACCAAACGAAGCCGTGCGGTATCCCTGCGCCGAAGCGCGCCCCATCGGTTTCGACGAAAGGCTTTAGATCCTCCGCCAGCCGGTCGTATTCATCATTCGCGTTCTTATAGGGCGCCGACTCCTTCATTTGGCGATACATCTGCTGCCACTTCTCCTGGTACTCGGGAGACTCCCACTCCGATTTTGGTATCCCGTTCATTTCCTTGGCAAAACGTTCGCGCAACGCGTCCATGCTCGACCGCAGCACCGCGGCGGCTTCGTCTCGTTTTTCAACCACCCGCTCAAACTCGGCGCGCTGGTGGTCGGTCAGGTTCGGCTTGACCTGAAGATTGCTGCGAAAATCGCCGACTAGCACGTCGAGCTTTCCGTCGCCGTCATAGTCGGTCACCGCGATCTGCGAGCGAATGCCCGGCCGCTGCGGATGCTTCGGGTCGAGCAATTCGTCGTAGCCGATTCCCTCGTGCGCGGCCACCAGCGTCACGGGCGCGGCGAAGCGAGGTCCGCCTTTCTTGCCGATGTTCCGATACCAATAGACGCCGCCGTTGCCCGCTCCGGTAATCACGTCCCACAAGCCGTCGCCATCCCAGTCGGCAATGACGGGGTTGGCGTGTTCGCCGCCGGGCACGCGCAGCCGCTTGTCGCCCACGGTGAGCCATTCGTTCTTGTCCGAGTAGGCCGGCTTCGTGCGGCTGCCGTCGTTGCGGCGTAGGAACATCATTCCTTCCCAGGTGCCGACCAGAATATCCAGGTCGCCGTCGTCGTCCCAATCGACCATCGCCATCCAACTGCCGAACGACTCGACACGGTCCTTCTGATTCGGAACCTTGAGAATCGGGTTCGACGATTTGTCGACGATCACATCACGGGCCGCAAAGTTCCCCAGACCGGTACCGCGGAAAAGATAAAGCTCTCCGGGGTCGTAAGAACCGGACACCAGATCCAGAATCTCATCGCCATCGAAGTCCACGAACTGCGGACTGGAGCCAATGCATCAGTAAATGGGCACTTTGGCGTCGACTCCGCCGGCTTGAAGATTTACGGCGACGGCGTAATGCGGTTCCTTATCAGTTCCTCGATTGCGATAAAAACGAAATAGGCCGCTGAAGTCTCCGACTACCAGGTCTCTGACGCCATCGCCGTCGATGTCTTCGACCCAGGGGCTCGCATGGCCCCACGCGGCGCCACTATCGATTACCCCGTCCATGGCGGCAAGCTGGACCGGAGCGTGAAAGACCCCAGCTTGGGCAGGCGCGGCTTCGTCCGGCGCTGGCTCGTCATCGTCGCCAAGCACGGTGGTCGGCGGAGAGCAATTGATCGTCAAAACGAACAGCCAGACTGGTACGATCGAACGTCGGCGGCGCATGCTATTCTCCCAATCGGTACGAAAAGCGGCTCAGGAGTCTGTCGGCCAAGCTATCACGTTTTGGTGATCTCCGCAACAAATCCGGCCGGCCCGGGCGCGCGAATCGCTCTTGTTCCGGCGCTCGAAACGTGCGAAGTTGTACCCCGCTGGACACAAGGACAAGGAGGGACTCGCGTTCATGCACACTTTGCGCCCCTATGCTCTGTGCGCGGTCGTCGTGGCATCGCATCTGGCGGCGATGGCTCAAGCCAGCCATGCGCAAGCCGTGGCCGAAGCGCCCGCCGCCGCGGCCAGCGCCCCGGTAGCCGAGTTGACTACGGAAGCGATTCAGAAACAGATTGCGCAGGTCAACGCGGCCGCCGATCTGGACGCCATGGTCAAAGCCACGGCGCTCGAATCCTACCAAAAGGCGCTGGCCGAGCTCGATCGCGCTGCCGCCCAGGCCAAACAAGCTGCGGCGTTCAAAAAAGCCGCCGAGCAGGCGCCCGCCGACTTAGAAACGGTGCGCCGCGCGCTCGATGCGCCGGCGGAAGCCCCACGGGCGGAAATCGACCCCGACGCCTCGCTGGCGGAACTCGAAACCGCGCTGGCGCAGGCACAAAACGAATTGAACCAGGCGCAGGACGATTTGACTCGGTTGGAAGCCGAACCGACCCGCCGCGCCGATCGTCGCTTGAAGATCCCCGCCCAGATTGACGAAGCCGGCAACAAGCTGGAAGACGCCAAGAAGCAACTGGCCGCTGCGCCCGCCGCCGACGAGCCCAAGGCGGCGGCCGCCGCCCGGCAGATATTTCTGCGCGCCCGCCAGCAGGCTCTCACCCAGGAAATCGCCAGTTGCACCAGCGAGCTGGAAAGCTACAACGCCGAAGACGTGCTGCTGCCCAAGCAGCGCGATCTGGCCTTGCGCCAAGTGACGCAGAAAAAGCGATTGGTCGAAGCCTGGCAGAAGATCATTCATCGACGCCGCCAGCACGAGGCCGAAATCAAGCTGAACGAGGCCAAGCAAGAAAAGCAGCACACCTGGCCTGAGCTGCGCGACCTCGCCTCGGAAAACGAAGAGTTGGCCAAGCGCGCCGCGAAAGTCGGCGACGAGATCGGCGCCGTGTCGAAACGCGCTGTCGACTTCACCAACACGCTGGCCGAGTTGGGCCGCGAGTTCAAAGGCGTCACCGACAAGGTCGAAACACTCGGGCTGGCGCCCCAACTCGGGCCCTATTTGTTGCAGTTCCGCGTCGATTTGGCGCGGCGTCGCCAAAAGCTCGAGGCCGAGCGTCCGTCGCCCGAGACGATTGACGACGCGCGAATGGCGCTGATGAGCCTGACCGACCAGCGTCGCAAACTGAGCGACGTCGACGCTCAGGCCGAGGAAGTGATGCGCTCGCTCGATTCATCGGCGAGCGGCGCGCGGCGCTCCACGCTGGCGAAGAAAGTCCGCGAGCTGTTGCAGAACCGCCGCGACCTGCTCGATTCGCTCACCACGGCGTACGAGCGTTATATCCGTGAATTGGCCACGCTCTTGGCGGCAGACAAACAGCTTTTTGACGAGATCAGCCGCCAGACCGAATATATCGACGAAAACATCCTCTGGGTGCGAAGCACCAGCCGTCTAGGCCGCGCCGACCTGGTCCTGGCCGGCGACGCGCTGCGGTGGTACGCCCAGCCCGATCGCTGGCTCACGGTCGGTCGCCGCCTGACCGCCGGACTGTGGGCCAATCCGCTGGCGACCGCGGCGGCCTTGCTGTTTCTCTTGGGCCTGCTGGTTGGCCAGCGACGGATGCGAACACAGATTAAACGGCTGGGCGACCAGGCCGCGCGCGGCACCGCCGACGATATCAGCCTGACCCTGCGCGCGCTTTGTCTCACGCTGCTCATGGCCGCGCCCTGGCCGGTGTTGCTGGGGTTTTTGGGCTGGACGCTCGACGGCGCCGCGGGACGCTCGGAACTGGCCAAAGCGCTCGCCCACGGGCTGGGCTTCACGGCAGTCCTGTTGGCGTCGCTGGAATTCTTGCGGCATGTTTGCCGTAGCCGCGGGCTGGGGACAGCCCACTTCGGCTGGCCCGAGCAAAGCATGCGGCTGGTGCGAAAGCACTTGCGTTGGTTTATGCCGCTGGCGTTGCCGCTGGCGCTCGCCGCGGCCACCACGCATGCCCTGGAAAACGACCGCTGGCACGGCCTGGAGCGGCTGCTGTTCATGGCGGCCATGGCGCTGCTTTCCATCTTTCTGCATCGCGTGCTGAGGCCGGTCGGCGGCGTGCTGCACGAGTTCTTGGCGTACCGGCGAGGCGGCTGGCTCGATCGGCTGAATTATCTGGTGTTTCCGTTGACGGTTTGCTCACCGCTGGCGCTGGCATGTCTGGCGGGTTGGGGATACTACTACACGGCCCGGCAACTAGCTGGCCGCTTGCAAGCCACCGCCTGGCTGATGGTCGCCTTCATGATCACCGGCGCGTTGATTCTGCGTTGGTTGCTGATTTTGCGCCGGCGGCTGGCCATGCGGCAGGCGCGGCTGCGACGGGCGGCCGCCGCGGCGGAAAGCCGCAGTCCCGAGGGCGGAGAACTGCCCGCCGTCTCACAAACCGGCGAAGGGGAACTCGATCTCACCACCATCAACCGGCAAACTCGGCGCTTTGTGCAGACCGCCCTGGTGGCCGGCTTTGTCATGGGGTTGTGGCTCACCTGGGCCGATGTGCTGCCGGCGTTGTCGTTTCTCAATAAGCCGCTCTGGCAAACCACCATCGATGTGGTCGAAAAAGCGCCCGGCACCGATGGCACGACCCAGTGGGTCACCACGCCGCGGATCACGTCGATCAACGTTTCGCACGTGCTGCTGGCCCTGCTGTTTGTGGCGCTGACGGTGGTGGCCACGCGCAACATTCCCGGCTTGCTGGAGATCGTGCTCTTGCAGCGCCTGCCGCTGGAGCCGGCCACGCGATACGCGGTCACAACCCTTTCGCGTTATGTGCTCGCCGTGGCCGGCATGGTATGCGCCTGCCTGATGCTGGGCATCACCTGGTCGAAGGTGCATTGGCTGGTGGCGGCGGTCAGCGTCGGCTTGGGCTTTGGCTTGCAGGAGATTTTTGCGAATTTCGTCTCGGGCCTGATCATCCTCTTCGAACGGCCCGTGCGCGTGGGCGACATCGTAACGGTCGACGACGTCTCGGGCGTGGTTTCGCGCATTCGCATCCGGGCCACCATGATCACCGATTTCGATCGCAAGGAATTGATCGTTCCCAACAAAGAGTTCATCACCGGACGCGTCCTGAACTGGACGCTTAGCGATCAAATGAACCGCGTAGTGGTGAACGTGGGGGTGGCCTATGGTTCCGATATCGAGCGCGTGCGTGAACTGCTGCTGCAGATGGCGCACGAGAACTCGTACATTTTGAAAGACCCAGCGCCGATGGCCACCTTTGAAGGATTTGGCGACAGCACGCTTAGCTTTGTGCTGCGTTGTTACTTGCCCAACCTCGAGAACCGCATGTCGGTAGTTCACGATTTACACTCGAAGATTCATGATCGGTTCCGTGAAGAGAACATCGACATCGCGTTCCCGCAGCTCGATCTGCACATTCGCAGTACGCCGATGGCGCTCTATCAACGGCAAGCGGGCTAAATGACCTTGCACGATCATGGGAACACGGAACGCCACAGAGGGCGTTCCCTACAGGTTGCTGGCCTCCCATGATCGTGCAAGGTTATTTAGATGAGGTCGGGGATTGGCTATCGCAGGTGCCATTCAGCGTCTAAAATGCGCGCTTTGCACTCAGCGCACTTAGCGGAGGCGAGAGGATGAACATCGACTGGCATGGCGTGTTTCCGGCGGCCACCACGCAGTTCAAATCGGACGGTGCGCTCGATATTGCAGCCACCCTCAAGCACGTCGAGGCGATGATCGAGGCCGGCATTCACGGCCTGATCATGCTCGGCACCGTCGGCGAGAACTGCTCGCTTGAGTACGGCGAAAAAATCGAGCTGCTGCGGGCGACGGTCGATCGCGTGGCGGGACGCATTCCAGTGCTCAGCGGCGTTGCCGAATATACCACCGCGTTGGCCTGCCGTTTTGCCGCCGACGCGCAGCGGGCCGGCGCGGGCGGTCTGATGGTTTTGCCCGCCATGGTTTACAAGGGCGACCGCCGTGAGACGCTGGCCCATTTCCGCGCGGTGGCCCGCGCGAGCGAGCTGCCGATCATGTGTTACAACAATCCGGTCAGCTACGGCGTCGATCTCACGCCCGACATGTTTCGCGAGCTGGCCGACGAGCCGCGGCTGGTGGCCATCAAAGAGTCGTCGGAAAATCCGCGACGGATCACCGACCTGATCAATCTTTGTGGCGATCGCTACCGGCTGTTTTGCGGCGTCGACGATCTGGTGTTTGAAAGCGTGCTACTGGGTGCGCAAGGCTGGGTATCGGGCCTTGTGAATGCCTTCCCCCGCGAGAACCGCCGGCTGTGGGACCTGCTGGCCGCGGGCCGGCTCGACGAAGCTCGCCGGCTCTATCGCTGGTACACGCCGCTGTTGCACCTCGACACCCATCCCAAACTGGTGCAGTACATCAAGCTCGCCGCCGCCCAGTGCGGTTATGGCGGCGAAATGGTTCGGCTGCCGCGTTTGCCATTGGTGGGCGAAGAGCGAGAACGCATCTTGGCGGTCGTCGACGAGGCGATAAGAACGCGGCCAGCTTAAAGTGAGCGCCGAGCGATGTCATGCGTGCGCCGCGGCGCCTACGTACCGTCCCTGTTCCGGCACGGCCAGCCGATCGAAATCGCGGGCCAGCGTGTGCAACGCCAGCCGCATCTCGGCGCCGAGCAAGGCGCGGCCATGCCCGCTGATGACGACTTCCGGTTCCAGTGCCGCCAGCCGCTCGACCGATTCGTGCGCCGCCTGCCAGTCGGTGGTGTAGTACATGGGCGGGCCGTGGATTTCCGTCCGCTGGATGGCGACGGCATAGGCCGACTCTTGGTTGGTGGTAATGAAGGCGTCGCCGGCGATTAAGGTGCGATCGCTATCTCGGAACAGCGAGACATGGCCGCGGGTATGGCCGGGCGTGTGAATCCACCGCCAGCCAGACATTGCCGGCACGCTGCCATCGGGCGGAAATGGCCGCAACCAACGGCTTACGTCGATCGGGCCCCGAGGATAGAAGCGGGAAAGGGCCGACATTAAGCCTCCGCCCACCGAAGGGTCGGGCGGCGGATAAGGCTCGCCGCCGTTCAGATAAGGCGCCTCATCCGCATGCGCGAAAATCGGCACGTCCCAACGCTGCGCCAACTCTTCCAGGGCGCCGACATGGTCGAAATGCCCGTGCGTCATGATGATTGCGGCCGGACGGGCGTCGGGGCCAAAACGCCGCTCCACCGCGTCGATGATGAACGGGGTCGAGCCTGCCACGCCGGCATCGATTAACACCCACTCGCCGTCTGCGGCGCCGGGGCGACCATAAAAAACCACGTTGACGATAGCCAGCCGCTGGTAGGCCAGGTCGCCGCAGATTTCGTGCAAGCTACCATCAGCTTCCAGATCGGCCAGCGCGGCGGATGAGACGGGCACTTGTTCGTGCATGGTGGTTCCTCCCATAGCTGAAAAGCCTCACCTTACCGCAAACCTTATGCCCGGCTGATACGCGCCGCCGGGACGAAGGAGAGACGAAGCGCG
>DASVHB010000572.1:0-3901 GCA_036379195.1 Pirellulales bacterium | reverse complement strand
CCGCTGAGAATTCCGCGAAACTGGGTCAGTGGCTCGGTGAGATGAATTCCCTTTTCATCGAACCACAGCTCGCGGATGGTTTCTTCGTGCGGACCGCTTCGCTTTTTGACCACGGAGATCGCCTTTTTGACCTTCCCCGCGTGCTCGAAGTAGCGGAACAGCACGACCGCATCGGCCAGATAACTGGTATCAACCGGCGACTGCATGTGACCGCCGACCACCCCATGCTGGGCCGCCACGAGCAGCGTGGTGACTCCTTGACGGCCCAAATACGTCAGCAGCTCGTGCAGTTGAACGGCAAGAAAGTTCTCTTCCGGCATGGCGTTCAAGTAACCGTTCAGGCTGTCGATCACCACCACCTTGGCGCCGTCGGCTTCCACCGCGTGCCGCACCATGTGGGCGAACTCACCGGGCGAGACTTCGGCGGGGTCGATCTGGCGCACGCGCACCTGGCCGGCCGCGGCGCCGCGCTGAAAGCGAATCCCCAGCGACTCGGACCGCACCGCCAGCGTGGCTTCGCTTTCATCGAAGGCGAAGATGACCGCGTGATCGCCTTGTTCGGCGGCGGCCACCGCATACTGCACGGCAATCGTCGATTTTCCCGAACCGGCCGGCCCCATCAGCAAGGTGCTCGTGCCTCGATCGGGTCCGCCGCCCAGGAGCGCATCGAGGGCGCCGATGCCGCTGGTGACATTTTGAGGCGCAAAGGGCTGCTCATATTCGACGGCCACCAGCCTCGGAAACACCTTAAGGCCGCCGCGCGTGATCGAAAAATCATGAAAGCCGCCACGGAAATCGCTGCCCCGCATCTTCATCACGCGCAAGCGGCGCCGATGGGCTCCGTAGGCTGGCGCGCGCTGCTCCAGCGAGATCACGCCGTGGGCGATGCTTTGCAGGTGCAGGTCGGAACCCTCCGAAGTCTTATCGTCGAGCAGCAGGGCGGTACAAGCGCGTCCGACGAAGAACTGCTTCAGGGCCAGAATCTGCCGCCGATAGCGCAGCGAGCTTTGTGCCAGCAGCCGCAGCTCCGAAAGCGAGTCGAACACGACCCGGCTGGGATCGATTCGTTGCACCGCGTCGAGAATGCGCTGGGTCGTTTCGTGCAACTCGACTTCGGCGGCGGGGTACATCGTCACTTGGGCGTCGTTGTCCAAGTCGCGCTCGCCGGAAATCAGCTCGACGATATCGAGTCCGTCGAGCGACCAGCCGTGCGACGCCGCGCCGGCGATCAATTCGTCTTTGGTTTCCGAGAGGGTGATGCAGAGGCATCGTTCGCCTTGCTTCACGCCTTCGAGCAGGTATTGCAATGAGAGGGTGGTCTTGCCCGACCCCGGGTTTCCGTCGACCAGGTAAAGCCGGTGGGGAATGAAGCCTCCGCCCAGCACGTCGTCAAAGCCCGAAATGCCGGTGCGGGACCGTTGCGAACTAGGCACGAATCGTCTCTCTTAGAAAGCCCCTCGGTTTGGCCGAGGCGCCGTCGCTTCAGCCACAGCACCTAGAATACCATTTACCGAACGAGTAAACGATATCCGGGCCGGCAGGCGGCGCATACCGAGCAAGGTCGTCGTACGAGACGCTGAGCCCCCCCAATGCTTTACGGCAACGTTACGGCGAACTGGTCCAGCGGCTCGCCGTCTAGCCCCAGCACGCGCACCTCAAGCCGGTCGGCAAAGACATCGACGATGCCATAGTGGTTGACGCCCGAGCGAAACATGGCCGTGGTGGCGTCGGGCGTTTCCGCGGGGTAGAGCTTGCGACTGCCGCCGCCGCTGGTCACGTAGGTGATGCCATCGAGCGGCCTGGTGCGGTCGTAGTAATGATGGTGCCCGGCCAACACCAGCGCGGTCGGGCTGCCGGTCAGCCGTCCGTGCAGCCACACGCGCCGCAAGGCCTGATTGCCCCAATCGCGGTGGCCGCAGGTAAAGACCGGGCGGTGCAGGCAGACGATGGTGGGCTCGCGGCTGGCTTCTAGCTTTTCGGCCAGAAATCCACCCTGCTCGCTCCACGGCGCCAGCGACCGCTCGGAGTTGAGCATCAGAAAATGCAGCCCGCGGTAATGAAAATCGTAAAACGTGCCGGGCAGCTCCGGAAAGAACTGTCGAAAGCGGGCCTCGCCCCGGTCGTCGGGCAGCCGGTCGTGATTGCCCACCACCGGCCGCAGCCGAAGCTGGTATTCGCCCGCCTTGTCGAGCACCGCATGCCACTGCTCGTCGCTGGCCGCGTTGTCGACGATGTCTCCCAGGTGCAGCACAAAATCGACGCGGGCCTCGTGCAAGCGGCGAAAGGCCGCGTCGACAATCTCGTCGCCCAATTGCGTATCGCCGATGAAGCCAAAGCAGCCGAGTTTTCGCTCTGCCGCCGCCCCGTCACCCGCCACCGGTTCGCCGATCCGCGGCGTCGCCACGGCCCAGGCATAGGCCGACCAGGCGGCGGTGAGCGACAATGCCACAATGACCAGGCGACGAGCAAAGCGATTCATGGTCTGGAATCCGGGGGAGATGGGCCGCCCATCGTAGCGACCGTCGGCCCCGGCTAACAGAGAAGATTGCGCGGCCAGCGGCTGGACAAGCAGCCGAGAATCGCACATAAAATTGCCAGATCTCGCAGCCAAGGGCCGCGTTCGTCCGGCGCCCGCTGCTTTTGTAATCCGAAAGGAGCTCCATGCGACGCCCCCTGATCGCCGGCAATTGGAAGATGAACCTCGATCGGCAGGCGGCCGCGGCCCTGGCCGGGGCGATCGCCCGACGAGCGGGCGACCTGCCGCATCTCGATTTGGTGGTCTGCCCGCCGAGCGTTTACCTGGAGACGGTGCGAGCCGCGCTGGCGGGCAGCCCGGTGGGGCTGGGCGCCCAGAACATGTATCACGAGGCCGCCGGGGCGTTTACCGGCGAAATCAGCGCCGCCATGCTGGTCGACGTGGGCTGCCGGTACGTCATTCTGGGCCATAGCGAACGGCGGCACATCCTGGGAGAGACCGACGAACAAATCAACCGCAAAGTGCTGGCCGCTCTGTCGGCGGGGCTGACGCCCATCGCCTGCGTCGGCGAACTGCTCGAAGAGCGAGAGGCCGGCAAGACCGCCTCGGTCATCCGCCGCCAGGTCGGCGGTTCGCTGGCGGGCCTTTCCGACGAGCACATGGGGCGCGTGGTCGTTGCCTATGAGCCGGTGTGGGCCATCGGCACCGGCAAAGTGGCCACGCCCCAGCAGGCCCAAGAAGTGCATCTCGATCTTCGCAAACTGATTGCCGAGCGATACAATGGCGGCTTGGCCCAGACGGTGCGTATTCTGTACGGTGGTAGCGTGAAAGCCTCGAACGCCGCCGAGCTGCTCTCGCAGCCCGACGTCGACGGAGCACTGGTAGGCGGGGCCAGCCTGAAAGCCGACGAGTTTTTGGCGATTGCCGCCGGCGCGAAGCGCACGTGATGGCGGCACACCTCGTGACGCCCCCGCGAGTAATTACGGAGACCGATGCAAGATGATGACGTTGTTTATGATTTTGATGGCGATCACCGCGTTCCTGTTGATCGTGCTCATCTTGCTGCAGCGCGGTCGCGGCGGCGGCTTGACGGGGGCTCTGGGCGGCATGGGCGGGCAAAGCGCCTTCGGCAGCAAGGCGGGCGACGTGTTTACCCGCATCACGTCGGGGCTGGCCATTATCTGGATCTTGCTCTGCGTGGGCGCCTTGAAATATGTGAACACCCAATCCGATTTGTTCGATCCGCAGGCCGGCGCCGCGGCGGCGCCCGAACAAGAATCGATCGAAAGCCTCCCCGCTGACGATTCGCCCCTGAAGAGTTCGCCGGGTGCGGAGCGTGCGCAGCCCTCGGATGCAAGTTCGGGCGGCGGAGAAGAAGAATAAACCATCGGTCTCGTTTGCCTTACAACGGTGGCTGGGGCAGAG
>DASVHB010000571.1:0-2349 GCA_036379195.1 Pirellulales bacterium | reverse complement strand
TGAGCCTGAATGCAGCCCACATTCGTTTCGTCCAATCCCTAGGAAACTCCTGACTGGTGAGCCGTATGCGGGAAAACCGCCCGTACGGTTCGGAGGGAGGGGGAGCCGAACTCAATCGGCTCTCCCTACCCCTATCGGTGGCGATTCGTTTATCCCCGGCCCACGTAGAGCTGCTGGTGCGGCAGCACGATGGCCTCGAGCATCTCGACGTGCGGCGGCAACGTGGCCATGAGCAACGCGACTTCGGCCACTTCGTCGGGCGTCATCATGGGTTCGGCGTCTTGGGGCTTGTCGGTGCGCCGGTGCTCGACCAGGATGTTGCCCGGATGCAGGCAGCAGCAAGTGACGCCATATTCGCGGCCTTCCAGGGCGGTGGCTTGCGTGAGTCCCCACAGGCCGTGCTTCGAGGCGGCGTAAGGCGCCGAGCTGGGCCGCACGCGCTGGGCCGAGATCGACCCGATATTGATGATGCGTCCGCGGCCCTGGGGTTTCATCATCCGCAGCGCCGCGCGCGTGCAAAGAAACGGCGCCCGCAGGTTGACCGCGATCACTTTGTCCCAAGCTTCGGTCGAAAGTTCGTCGAGCGGGCCGCCATCGAAGGCCCCGGCGTTGTTCACCAGCAAATCGAGCCGGCCAAAACGCTCTTGGATCTGCGCGAAAAGCGATTCGACATGTCGCTCGTCGGTGATATCGCCGGCGAGCGTCCACGGCTTGGGGCCGAGCCGGCCGATTTCGTCCGCCGAGGCGGCCAGTTCAGTTTCACTTCGGGCGGTGACGACGGTCTGAGCGCCCTCGCGGGCCAACGCCCGGGCGATCGCGCGGCCTAATCCGCGACCCGCGCCGGTGATGAGGGCAGTTTGGGCTGTAAGTTTTGCCATGATTTACCTGTAGTTTTGTAGGGGTGGGCCGAGTGAAACGATTCCCGTTATTTCCGGCGGCGTAACCTCAACGGTTTAATGTGGCCAATGGTGGGACTCGCTCGGCACAGCCTACCGCTACGCGTGGCGTCGGGCGGCCAACTCGGCGACGAAGCGCTCGTGCTCGGGCGACCGCAGCCCGTCTTGAAGCCGATCGAGCACCTGCCGCAGATTGCCGGCCAACAGCGCCTTGCCGTCCAGCCACAGTCCCGGAAAAATCCGCGACTGCCACAATCCATCGGCACCGGGCGTCAAGACTTGATAGCGGCCGTCGACCAGCACATGCCAGCGGATCTCCTGCTCGAACACCACGACGACCAGATATTCCGGAATGCCCGCCGCCTGATAAAGATCGTACTTCTGGTGCAGATCGTTCGACGCGCTGGTGGCCGAGACTTCCGCCAGCAGCTCCGGAGCGCCATGAAGATAGCGGCCCTCGACCCACGAGCCGCCGCCATAATCGGGCAGCAGCCGCAGATTTAGGTCGGGCTGCGGGGTGTCGTCGAGCAGAAACGAGGTGGTGTTGCGGCCACTAGCCGCGCCCGGCGTTGCCGCTTTGTACGCGCTCAGCCAACCACCGACGTCGCCATCCATATCGCCGTGTTCCACGGAAACCGGAGAAGGCATGTAGACGATCCCTCCGATCAATTCGGCATGCTTGATGCTCGGATCAGCTTCCCAGCGGCGCAAGAACTCCTCGCGGGTCAGTCTGTCGCCGGCCGACAGCGGCGGAATACGCTCCTCGGTTTCCGTTATGATGGCCATGGTTGTACCTCACTCTCTAATTCTACTGCCGCCGCAAGCGAGTAACAACGCACGGCCGCTCAGTCATCGGTCGCCGCCGCCAAGAGATTCTGGGAGCGGCTCAAAGTTGAGACCCCATTCCAGCATCTCGATCTCCTTGGCAATTTGCGGGTCAGGTTTTGGCAGGGACGCCTGAAGGTCTCTCAGCCGCTTAAGTTCCTCACCGCCCTTCTTCGCATAGTTTCTTTCGATCTGCCATTCATGTGGCCGCCTGAGCAGCCACGGGATCAGAACCCTAATGTCTGGAAGCGCCCAGCACACGGCCGCGATGAGCGACGTTGCGAAAAACAACGAGCGGAGCGTGAATTGCCATCGTGGTTTTGGCATGTACGCATTGTAACATCGGCCGGGTGGGCCGCGAAAATGGCTGATGGGCGCTGGGTCTTTCCTCCGCCGCTTGAGACGCAAATGTCCGCATGGTAATCTTGAGGGATTTTACATCCGACTCGGGCTGAGAGCGCGGGCCGCAGGCCCTCTTAGCCGCGAAGCGGCGTCATTCGATAGCCCAGGGCGCAGCCCTCGTTGTTCTACACATCTTTTCGTGTATTTCCCGATGAACTTGGTGTTGACAGAAATGGGCGATTGGCAGGTCGGTTTCCAGGCTGCCCATGCGGGCTTAGGAAACATG
>DASVHB010000570.1:0-14429 GCA_036379195.1 Pirellulales bacterium | reverse complement strand
AGGCTGACGAATGTTACTACCTTCAGCACGAGCCGCAGATCTGCGACCGCGACGTGATCGACCTTTCCGTCGATCCACCGCCCGACTTGGCGGTGGAAGTCGAGATCAGCCGCAGCTTGCTCGACAAGTTCGCGGTATATGCCGCTCTGCGAGTACCGGAAATCTGGCGATACGATGGAGACACCCTGCGAGTTTCCCTCTTACAGTCTGACGGCAGCTATGCCGAATCGAATCACAGCTTAAATCTACCCCAGCTCGAGCCAGGGCAAGTCGCGCACTTTCTCGCTTTGCGTGCCGAAAAGCGTGAGACCGAGTGGGCGCGGCTGTTTCGCCGCTGGATCATCGAACTCAAATCATGACGGCGGCTTTTCGTCGTTGAGCGATGACGAGGTAGAACTGCCGCAAGAAATCCGGGCGAGCGCCTATTGACTACGGTCATAGTCAGTGTTAGCATGACTACACCAGTAGTCACAGGAGCCCGCTCATGCCGCCGCCCAGAGAACCGCTCGGCCGCTTGGAACTCGATGTCTTGCAGCACATCACCGAGCACCATCCGATTACCGTCCGCGAGGTGGCGGCCCATTTCGCCGCCACCAGCGGTCAGGCCCGCACCACGGTGCTAACCGTCATGGAACGGTTGCGGGAGAAGGGCTATTTGAAACGCCGTAAATCTTCCGGGGCGCATCGCTATACGCCCACCATTTCCAAAGCGGACCTGCTGCACCGCCTGGTGAGCGGCTTCGTCGACGACGTGCTCGGCGGCGAGGTCTCGCCGTTCGTCGCCTATCTGACGCGCTCGTCGTTGCTCAACGACGACGAGGTCCGTAAGTTCAAAGATCTGCTCCAACGCCTTGAATCTCGTGATCGAGGGGACCAATGAACCAATTCTTGCAAAGCTGCGAGGTATGGGGTGAAGCGTGGGTCGCCAGCCTCTGGCGGGCGTCGTGGCAAGGAGCGATTGCCATCGCCCTCGTCTGGGCGATCACCCGCTGGCCGAGATTGCAGTCGGCGCGGGTCGCTTGCTGGTGGTGGCGCCTCGTTTGTCTGAAGCTTTTGATTGTGCTGTTTTGGGTACAACCGCTGTCGCTGCGGGTGCTTCCCGCCAAATCGCCTGCTCCCGCCATCTCCCAAACGCTGTCGCCGGACGTCGCGTCGCCTGTTGCCGGCCAGCCGTCCGCGCAGGTCGCTGAGCAGTTCGACGCCGCAGCCCCGGCCATGCCGGGCCAAGGCGGCTCGGGGCCTTTCTGGGGGAGTGTGCTGTTCCTGCTGTGGCTGGCGGGCGCCGTGCTTTCGCTGGTCAGCATCGCCAAGCAGTGGCTTTCGGCCCGAAGCCTAACGGCTTCCGCCGCGCCGCATGTGAGCGATGCGCTCCAGGAAGCGTGCCGGCAAGAAGCGGAGCGATTCGCGGTACGCCGCCCGCCGCGGCTGCTGTTGTCGCCACGTGTCGACAGTCCCCTGCTGGCCGGCAGTTGGCGGCCGGCTATCGTATTGCCGGCCCATCTGCAGGCCTTCGATGCGCGCGAGCTGCGGCTGATGCTCGCGCATGAACTGGCGCACCACCGCAGGCGCGATCTGGCCTGGAACTGGTTGCCGACGATCGTCCGAGTATTGTTCTTTTTTCACCCGCTGGTGTGGCTGCTGGTGCGCCGCTGGTCGGAGACCCAAGAGGCGGCTTGCGACGAGCTGATCATTCAAAAGCAGTTGGCACAGCCCGTCGAATATGGCCGGCTGCTGTTGAAGCTGGCCGCGCGCGAGCCGCTGCCGACCCGGCCGGCACTGGCTACGGCGGGCGTCTTAGGGGCCTTTCGCAACCTTGAACGGAGGGTGACTGCCATGTCTCGTGTCCGACCTTATTCGCTGCCTCGCCTGGCTCTCGCGGCGAGTGTCTTTGTGTTGATCGCTGGATCGGGTCTCATCCCTTGGCGCCTCGCGCGGCAGACGGCGGTCGCGGTGGCGGATGACCAGCCCGCCTCGGCCGCGCAGCCCGACAAGCTACCGGGCAAAATCTACGTCTGGGTACATCTGGACCTAAGCAGCGACGTTCCTTTTCCGCACAACTATCGCGGAGTGATCGAGGTCGATCCCAATACCGGCTCGTGGCGGAAGGTCGGCCCGCTGGGGCAACGGCTGCGGCTCTCGCCCGACGGCCGCCGCGTGGCTTTCAGTGAGGCCAAAGCCCGCTGGACGCGAGACGGCATCCAGGGCAGCACATCGGAGCTTTTCCTGGCGGACCTACAGAATCCGCAGCCGGTCAAACTGATCGAGGGGGCATCGCTGCTCACCTGGTCTCCGGACGGGCAGCGACTGCTCTACCACGTGAACGACGGCAGCGAGGGCTGGTACGGCACGTCATGGTCGCTGGAACTGGCGACCAAAGAGAAGCAGAAGCTCCCGATCCCCGAAACGGATCAGGTCGAAGACTGGACGTCGCGGGGCGATTGGTTGGTGACGATCTCAGGCCGCCACACCGCAGAAAAGAACGGTTATCAGGTTTATGTGATGCATGCCGACGGCACGGAGCAGCGCCGTATAACACTGGACAGATCGGCGAACTTGTACCCGCGTTTCTCTCCCGACGGCAAACAAATCGCGTACCACCACTTCACGCCCACGGAAAAAGGCAGCTTATGGGTCGTCGATGTCGACGGCTCGAACCCACGGCAGGTTCTGGCCGAACAGGAGAATGGGAATATCGGCGGCTTGTGCTGGTCGCCCGATGGCCGCTCGTTGGCGATGAAGGTGGCGGAAAACATCAACGATCGTGAGCAAAGAAAGATGCGGCTCGAAATCGTTGCCGCCGCCGGTGGCGCACCTCGCGCCTTGCAACTGAAGGACGTTACGGTGATTCATTTCATGCAGGAACCCGAGTGGCGCTGATCAAGCTCACCTCAATTATAAGAAAGGCTGAACGATGTTGCCTTGCAAACCTGTGTGCGGCGTAGGGATGCTACTGATTCTCGTCTGGACGGCAGTCGCCCAAGACCAGCCGCCACGTCGCGTGCCGGCCGGTGGCGGGCCGGGCTTTGGGGCCCGTGGCGGGCCAACCTTCGGTTTCGGGCCGATGTTTGGAACCGCCATCGAGCTGCTTCGCACCTCGCCGGTGCGCGATGAAGTGCGCAAAGAGCTGGCTATCAGCGAGGAGCAAGCAAAACAGATCGAAGCAGCGTTCGGCCCAGTGAATGAACTCCGTGGCGATTTTCGAGAGGCGCAAAACTTGGCCCCCGAGGACCGCCAAAAGCGTATGCAAGAGATCTTCGCGAAGGGAAAGGAAGAGAGCAAGCTGGCGGAAGATAAAGTGAACCAGATCCTCACGCCCGAGCAACGGGCGCGATGGAAACAGTTGTGGCTACAGTTCCAAGGCACGGCGGTGCTGCTTCAGCCCGAGGTTGCCAGGCAGCTTGGTTTGAGCGACGAGCAGCAGAAAAAGATGCGCGAGATCGCGGCCTCGCTGAATCCGAAGCCCGGTCAGCCCAAGTTGGAGGACCTTTCGCAGCAAGAACGCCAGCAGTTTTTTGCAGACCTGAATGCGCGGCGAGATCAGGCGCAGCTCGACATGCTGGCGGTATTGAACGACGAGCAGCAAGCCCGGTTTGCCGAAATGAAGGGCAAGACGTTTCCTTTCCCTCCGCAACGACTGGGTAGTTTCAGCGATCAGCCGCGCGGCCAGCAGCCATCGGGCATCGGCGCGGGGGGCGGGCTGCGTGGGGGGCTTCAGACATTCGGCAGCCCGATCGAGCTGCTGGAGGGTCCAGCGGTACGCAAAGAACTGGCGATCAGCGACGAGCAAATGCAGCAGCTCGAGGCAGCGTTCGCGCCGCTGCGCGAACTGGGCGGCGATTTTAATGACGCGCAGAACCTAAATCCCGCAGATCGGCAGAAACGCTTCCAGGAAATCGCCAAAAAGGGAACGGCGGCCAGCGAGCTGGTTGCCGAGAAAGTTGACCAGATTCTCAACACCGAGCAGCGTACGCGGCTCAAGCAGTTGTGGGTGCGGAGCCAAGGTGTGTACGCGCTGCGCAAACCCGAGGTCGCCAACGAACTCGGCCTGACGCAAGAGCAGCAAGACAGGATCGGTAAGATCGTGAAGGCCGTGCTCGATTACCGACGGAAAGGGTGGAATCCGCCGCCCGGTCAGCCCGGCCTTCAAGACTTCTCTCAAGCCGAGCGCGAGCAGTGGCGGAACGAGCTGCGAGTGCTGGAGAAAAAGGCCAAGGCCGAGACGCACGCGATATTGACCGATGAACAGCAGGCCAAACTCGCCGAAATGAAAGGCAAGGAGTTCGATTTTCCATTTTTAAAGTAGCGCGAGCAGCCGGCTCAAAGGGTTTCTTGCCGCGCGTACCGTACGCATCACGCTCAGCGCGATGAAACCGTTTTCTCACGCTGCCGCATGGATCGCTTGTTCTTCCCTCCACCATCGAACGCGAATCAACGCAGTATTTGCCTGTCGGCGTTTCGTCTTCGCTGGATCGATGGGCATGTGTTCCATTCCGCCTATGCTGCCCATCCATTGCGCCGGCCGGTAGAGCTTCGATTCGATTTCCTGCCAATCACGAACGTCGCGCATGGTTTGCTTGCAGGGCTAAGAAATCCACAAGTCGCTGCAAGCCTGCTCATAGCTCTGCTCCAGATCGAGCGGAACAACCAGGTCTTCGCGCAGCCATAGAGGCAGCGTCGGCAGCGCCTGGCCGACTACCAGGCCATGCGACCAGGCCTCGAGCCTTGCCCGCGTCCCCTTGGTCAACCACCGGCACGAGGCCGCGTAGATCGGCGGCTCCTCGTTCGACATCGTCTGGTCGGGATGGCCAACAAACTGCATCAACTGCGAATACAAGTTGCACGTAGCCGGGCGGAAGCTGCTTTCGCAGTTGCCGAACGATACTCGCCGGCCACATGCCGTGGAAACCCTCCCACGATGCTTGCTTGCTGACAGGGGAACGAAAATGATCGCGCAGCGGTATGGCAATCTCCTTCACCCCATTGTATCACAATCGAACGCGCGGCCAAACGAACGACAGGCGTGATCCACGGGCAAGAAATACGCAGCAGCAATATTTGACACCGCGTTCGTGCTGCCCAATACTGTTCTTTCGCGGGGCGATTCTCCGTTATCCTTTTTAGGACGAGCCGATGAGTACACCGCTGCCAGACGCCGTGTTCACGCCGCCCGCCGACTATGAGTTTGAGCCGGAGTTGCAAGGCATGCCGCCGCGGGAAGTGCCCGGCGAGGTTTGGCACGGGCTGTATGCCCAGCGCCGCCGACGGCTCGGCCATCGCCGAGATTCACCAGGGTTATTTAGGCTGGCCGTGGGTGAAGAATCTCCGTCCGGCGGCTGCCGATGCCGTGAACGCTCAGGCGAAGTGGGCGCGGGCGCGCTAGTTGTTCGCTGGCTCAGTCGCCGCGCCGTCGGCCAGCCGCATCGTCGTTTCGTTGGTCGCCACCTGGTCAACCTTCGTGCCCATAATGGTGATCGCCAGCGATAGCTTCACCTTCGCATACGATTTGGCGACGTGGCCGGCTGCTCGGTCGAAGTCGATGTCGCCTTCGGACTTCTGATCTTTGATTTCCGTTTGAAGCGATCCGGCGCCGCCCGGCGCGACCGCCGTTTTCATACTGATGCCAATCTTGTCGATCTGCTTGCCGTCTTCTTTTGTCGTGCCTTGATAGGTATAGGTGGTTTCGGTCGTTTGGTCTGAGTCATTTGCGCTGTGCCATCGGCCGCGGCGCTCTCGATGTTCCACTGCATGTCCAACGTCTGCGACACCGTGCTCTTAATGGCTTGCCCGGCGAATTGACCTTCGCTCGTTGTGCCTTGCTCGACGACGTAATTGAGCTTCTGGCCCTGTTTAAATATCCAGGCCAGCTTCACCGCGTCGTCGGCAGCCGCCGTGCGGGTGACCAGAATTGACGCAACCATGGCCAGCAGGGCCACCTTTGGATTGGCGCGATTATTCATGGAAAATTCCAAGCAACAGGAATCGGAGGTGTTACGCCCCTATCATGGCTGGCGCGAGTGAGAAGGGGTAGACACGCTGTTCAGCTTCAGCCGCGCGTTCGACCCTTACGTTTCGGCCCACGGCCGGAAAGGTGGCCGATCAATTCACTGACGCCTTCAAAATCGAAAATCACCGGAACGCCGCCAGGTCCGGCGAATAGGGCCACACCGTCGTTCACGGCCAGCGCGTCGGGGTGATCCACTTCATGACGGTTTCCGCTGACGGTCACCACCGTAAACGGCCGGAACGGTGCGCGGTGCTTAAACGCAAGGATCGTCGCGGTAAATGTTTCCCGGTCCATTGTGGCTCTTCGTCAGGGTGTGCAGAAGCGTCTGATTATGTTAGCACCACATCAACTAGCCGGCAACTTTTCAACAACCATCACCAGAAGCCCCTTCCGCAAGCCGGTCTCATGAATCGGATTAACGGAGGCAAGGGGCTGGTCAATATGGCATCGTTACATCCTTGTAATACTTGCCAGACAGAGAATTGTAAGCGACGTTTTCATGATACTGGTTTGCTCGGCGGCTGCCAGGATTCGTGACCTTCACGATGAGAGGGAGATGGCGATGCGATGCTTCGTGCTGGTTTCGATCATAGTCCTTGTTCTCGGGGCCGCGGCAGACGGCGCCCCTGGCGGCTGGCGAAACCGCGGTATGGCCAATCGCACCAGCCCCGGCACCGTATGGCAGAGGGGCTACGGACCGATGGGCTACGGCTGGTACCGCGCCCCGGGTGACTGGCGAACTTACGGCGCTGCCAATCGCGTCAGCCCCGACGGCTTCTGGTGGCGAGGCTATGGGCGGATGGGCTACGGTTGGTACAGCGTCTACGGCGCTTACGTCGGCAACGACTACAGCTCCATCGGTTTCGGCTATCGCAACCGCTCGTCGGGTTTCAATTTCAATCGCACCGACAACTACGGCTTCACCGACCCACGGGCCATCGGCGACCGCGCGCGTTGAGCGTCTCGATCGCAACCAAAACTCCGCCCATTCCATTTAAATCGCCGCGCGAGGGCGCGGTTGAGTTCGGCCGCCGGCAGGCCGACTAGACCAGAGAGACAGCGCGCGGGCGACGCGCCCAAGCCGACTGTCGCCAAGAGTCTTGTCCCCTAGGACCGGCACGATGCCTCAACTTGTCCCGCGCTTTGTTTGCGGCCGCTTCTTGTTGTTCGTTGCCGCCGCCACCCTCGGCTGCTCGGGACCATCGGGCAGCTTTACGCTTTTTCCGGCCGGCGACTTTCTGCTCGATTCGACCAAGGACCTTGAGAAGCGCGTGCCTGCCCAAATGGCCGTGCCGCGTGAATTGGAAAAAACCGTCATGCCGGCCTACCTCGTGCAGCCGGGCGACGTGCTGCTGGTCGAACCGGTGCAACTCGATTCACCGCTACGTTTTCCCGCCGATCAGACCATTTTGCCCGACGGCACGATCGACCTGGGCCGCTTTGGCCGGCTGGTGGTGGCGGGCAAAACGCTCGAACAGATCGAAAGCGACGTGGACGCCGCCATCAAGGCGATCGAAAAAGACGCCGGCGCCATCAACGTGCGGCTGATCAACCCACAAAGCGCGGTCTATTACGTGCTCGGCGAAGTCAGCTCGCCCGGCTCGTTTCCGTATGTGGGGCGCGAAACCGTGCTCGACGCCATTCTTTCGGCGGGCGGTCTGACCGACAAGGCGTCGCAGTGCAACATTATTCTCAGCCGGCCCAGCGCGCCGGGCGGCTGTCGCACGGTCATTCCCATCTGCTACCGGCACATCGTGCAGCAGGGCGACACGGCGAGCAACTATCAGCTTATGCCAGGCGACCGGATTTACGTATCGACGCGGACGCTGTGGGAGCAACTTTCGCCGTGTTACAACCGGCGCGACTGCGCGCAATGCCGCGGCCAGCAATGCCCGTGTCCGGCGGGTTGCGGCGCCGGCTCGACTCCGCTGACCAATTACTCGCTGCCTGTGGCGCCGGCGATTGCCCCGGCGCTGGCCCCGCCGATGGCCGAAACGATCGAGGTAGTTCCGCCCGGCGCGTCAAGCGGGCTGATTTTGGAAGAGGCATCGCCGCCCGTGGCCCGCAAGATGGCCGTCGATCCGTTTCTCGATCCATTTGGCGACGGCGAGTGAGCCGTAGCGTAAGCGTCCTCGCTTCCGCACGAGTTAGATAAACATCAGGGACCGCGGCGACATTCGCCGTCTCGCGGGAACCGGCCTTCATCGATCAGGCTTCGCCGGACGATGAGACGAGCCTGATCGTTTAACTTAAGTACGCGAACCGTGACTTTTCCGGCCAATGTCCGTCCCAGTCTCTTGCCCGCTGGCGGACGAACGACCGAGTGGCGGCGCCGATCATTGCTCATCCGATGAGTCGAGCAATTGGCGAGCTTTAGACTTGAGCAAGGCCACGAACATTCCGAAGTTCACATAATTGGCATACTCGGCCTGCTCGTCCGGACTGAGGCTTCCCTCACTGCACTTATCCGCCAGGTGATCCACCGTGGCCTGAAGCTCAGGGTCGGCCTTGAGCGCAAGCAGGCGCTTCGCGGATTCGCGCGTCAGACACCTGCTCAACGGATCGACGAGGCGGTCTAACAAGCGAGAAGGCGATGGAGTGCTCATGCCACTATTATACGTCTGCCACGCAACCGCTGCCACCGTGCCCCTGGTCGTCGGCGCCGCTGCCGTTATACTTCAAGCCATCGGCGCTTCGTGCGCCAGAATAACAAGAAGGAGTCACGATGCCGTCGGAACAGGTAATCGATTTTCAGCAGCGCAAACAAGCGATCCGCGAACAGGCCCATGCCAATCGCCGGGCGCAAGAGAACAAAGACGAGCTCAGCCAGCACATTTGCGAGCAGTTTGCCTCGCTGCCGGAATATGCGGCGGCCCGCACCGTGATGTGCTTTGTCGATGTGCGCACCGAAGTGCGCACGCGGCAGTTTCTGCCCGAGGCGCTCACGCACGGCAAGCGCATCGTGATACCGTACTGCGTCGAGGGCGATTTGGAGCTGTTCTTGCTGGAAAGCATGGATGAGCTGGCCGTCGGCATGTACAAGATCCTAGAGCCGAAGACCGAGCTGCGCGGCCTGCCGGCCAAGCAAGTGGGCGTTGAAGAGATCGACCTGATCATGGTGCCGGGCGTGGCGTTCGATCGGCGCGGCGGCCGCATGGGACACGGCAAAGGCTATTACGACAAGCTGCTGGAGCACGCGCGCCCCGGAGTTCCGCTGGTGGCGCTGGCCTTCGAGTGCCAATTGTTCGACGAGATTCCCACCGCGGCGCACGACGTGTACATGGACAAGATCATCACCGAACGGACGGTGTACGAGTGCCGCGGTCGCTGAAAGTCGCCTTCGCGGAACGAAAGGCGACAATGTCGCGACCTGACTTGCGCAGGACTCATTAGAAGGCGCCCCCGGTTCGAATTGAATGACCGCCGAAATCGACGATACCTACGCCGAAGCGTTCCGCAGCCTCTATGCCGAGGTGCTCGTCACGGCGCGCGACCGAGTATGGCTCGATCACGCGGTGGCGGCGGCCACCGGCAACGCCTCGAGCACCATTCTTTGCGATTGCGAGGCGGGACTCGATCGCTACGTCGGCCCGGGCGGCGACGAGAGCGTGGCGACGCCCGACGGCCGTCCGGGCGCCTTGGTGCAGTTTCACGTGCCGCGGTTTCGCAAAGACCGCGTCGAAGCGCTCGAGCGCAGCCTGCTGGTGCGGCTCAGCCAGAATGTGCTCACCTGCCCGACGGCCGCCTGCTACAGCCTGCAAGACGCCGAGCCGTATTACAAACTGGGGCGGAAGATCGCTTTTTTTGGCGACGGGCACCAGCGACGCGAGGTGCGGCACGGTCGGCGGGTGTGGGTGGTGCCGATCTTGGGCGGCGAGTTTGAGATCGACCGCCGCTTTGGCTATCGCGACGGTTTGATGGGCGGCAATCTATGGCTGATGGGCCGCGATGCCGACGCGGCGCTGCTGGCCGCCGAGCGCGCGCGTGATGCCGCGGCGGCGGTGCCCGGCGTGGTGCTGCCGTTTCCCGGCGGCATCGCCGGCAGCGGCTCGAAGGCGGGCAGCCGCTACAAGTTTTCGATCGCCAGCACGTTTGCCGAATATTGCCCGACGCTGCGCGAAAAGCTTGGCGATGCTTCGCGCGTGCCGCCGGGTGTGGGTTCGATCATGGAAATCATTCTCAACGGTCGCGATTTGCCCACGCTGGCGGCGGCCACCCAGGCGGCCATCGGCGCCGCGGTCGATACGCCCGGCCTGCTGCGGATTTCGGCCGGCAACTATGGCGGTCGGCTCGGCAAAAGCTTTGTTTATTTACGGGCCGATAAGCAGCCGGCCTGAGGTGGAGTCGATTGGCAGTTCACGGAACGCCACAGAGGGCGTTCCCTACAGACGTCGGACGTAGGAACGACCAGCTTTCGGCGGCACACCGATACGGATTAATCTCTGCACTCGACTTCGTACCACAGCGTCTTGTGCTCCGGCCCGATCGCCAGCACCGATTTGCCGGCGCGGTCAGAAACGTTTAATTCGGCGGCGCGCTGGCCGCGCTCGTCGAGCGCCCACGCTCGCAGACGCGCGGCGGGCGCCGGCAACGTGATTTCGGCGGTGATGCCTTCGACCAGCGACGGGGCGCGGCCCCAGTCAGAGCCGACCGTTGTTTTGTCGGCGTTCTTCCAGCCCATCGCCGTGTTCTCGGCGTAGCCGCACGCCGTAACGAGCACGCGGCCGGGAGACTTGAGATCGTCGGCGTCGATCGCCGTGATCAACAGCGTAGCCCAGCTCTGCCGCGTCGGGCCGGCGGTGATGCTCACGCCGCGCAATGCCACCGTTGCCCCGGCGGCCATGGCGCCAACGATTCCCTTCGATCGAGGCGTGTCCACCGTCACCAGGCCTTTTTGCTCGGCGGGATGCCACACGAATTCGGTCGCCCAGCGGTCGCCTGCCGCCGCCCTGCGAGGCGTCGTTCCGGGAACCACCACGCCGACCGGCCGCTGCAGCGCCAGGCGGCGCTCGACGCCAAACCGGTCCGCTCCCAGCGATGGTCCGCTGCGCCGCACCTGGTCGATCAGCTCGGCCAGCGACGGAGCGGCCATCGACATTGGCTCCGGCGCATGGAAATCGCCCCGCACGAACATCGCCACCGAGGCCGGCAGCGTGGCCATCTTGGTCGGGTGCTGGTCGATATCGAAAAAGCCGGAGATACGCCGGGCATTCCAGTCGTCGCGCCGATGGCAGTAGGCGAACGCGAACACGCCGTCCCAATCTTGCATCGCGGCATAAGCGGCGATCAGCGGAAACGTTTCGGCGACGTAGGTGTTCGGCGCCGCATGGTTGTACTCGGTACAGATGAACGGCTTGCCGGCGACCCGCGACAGCCCCAGATGCGGCAGCGTGCCGCCGGAACCATCGCCGGTCATCGGCACGTTATTGACGGTCCAGTTTTCCATATCCCATTGCCGACCAGGGAAGTGCGGATGCTGCCAATACGAATGCGAATCGATGACGTCGAACTCGGCCTGAATCGGATACGGGCTCCATCCCATCTGCGTGCCCACCAGCAATGCTTTGGTTTTCAAATCGTGTTTCAAGAAGCGGGCCATGCCACCCCAGTATTCCGTCTCGGTCTCCCAGAGAAAGCGAATCCAGTCGCGTTGAGCTTCGGCGGTGCGGCTGCCGAAATCGCGTTTGCGGAAGATCTGGACGTGCCCGGCTATTTCGCCCGGCCGCAGACCCATCACGCCGCCCGGCCGCAGCGAAACTTCGGACAGCCAGACAGACCCCGTTTGCCCGGCCAGGTTGCTGAAAACAATTCGCCCGCGATCATCGCCGTCGCCGGGCAAGAACGTGAATTGGAACGTCTGCCAATCGGTGGTCAGCTCGGCGCCGGCACTCCACAGCGGCTGCCAAGGCTCGTGCGCCTGAGAGGCCACTACCGACAGATGTCGCGGGGCGTCGGCCTTGGCCCGAAAACGCAGCGTGTAGGGCTGATCTTTTTTCAGCGTCAGCCCCGCCTGACCCATCTGCACGTGCCAGTTCTCGCGGCCGGTCTTGGCGATTTTGACGCGCAACGACGCACGGCCAGCGCTGCGCTCGGGCCGCAGCGTGGCCTCGGCGCCCTCGTGCTGTTCCAACGTCCATCGCTCGGCGCCGCGGGCAAAGTCGCCGTTGGTCAATTGCTCGCGTCCCAGCGGCGACTCGCTGGCGCCCCACGCCCGTTTCAGCTCGGCGAAGTCGCGGTACTTTTTCGAGAGCCAGCCGTTCCACTGCGAAGCCAGTTCACCGGCATACAGCTCGGGCATGCCGTCCAGCTCGCCGCTCCACCATTCGTGCAACAGGGCATTTTCGTTGTTCACTTCGATCAGCGCGATGGCCGGTTCATCGACATAGCGCGTCTGGGTGTAGCGATTGGTGTGCGTCAGCAGGTCGCGCGCGTAGGCCCGCTGCATCTCAATCATCTGGGGATAGAAATTGTCGACGCCCTTGAAGAAACCGGGCATGCCCTGCCAGGTGGGCAGATCGGGATAGGTGCGACTGACGTGCAGATTGAGGTCGGCGTAGATGCCGTTTTTCTTCAGCTCGGCAATGAGAAAATCGAGCCGGTCGAGCTGGCCGGGGCTGAGCGTGCGGCGATCGGCTTCCCAAATTCCGTCGGGCGCCGGCAACATGTCCATGTGATGAAAACGGACGCAGTTAATGCCAAACTTGCCCATGCGAGCGGCGATCTGCCGCGACTCGTCGTGGGTGGGAAAGTTGGCCGCGAAGCAGAGATTGACGCCAAAGATGCGAAAGCGTTTTTCACCGGCAAAGATTTTGCCGTCTTTCACCTTCAGCGGGCCGTGCGTGCCGGCTGGTGCTTCGAGCCAGCCAGAGACGTTGGTCACGCCCGGGCTGGCGTCGTTCCATGGCAAGACGAAAGGGAAGAGAGGCCCAGGCGGCTCAGCCGTGGCCGCGATTTTGAAGACGCCGGTCACTATGAGAAATGCGAGCAACGGGGTCGTGCGCGCGAAAGGGAAAGTAAAAATGCAAAATGCAAAATGCAAAACCGGGAAATGGACGCGGGACGAATGGGGGTACAACGGCGCCACGTTGTCGTTCGCTTGATGTGGCTTTTTCATTGGTTTGTTCCGCTTTTGGATTGGATGAACGGCGATCCGCGTGAACGTTATTCGTGATAATGAGGCTTTTGGGGCGCCGCAACCTGCCTGGCCGTGACCAGGGACAGGCCAAAGATCTTGCAGAGCTGAGTTGCCTCGTCGATGATCGGCCCTAATTGGCTGTCAGACAGCAAGCCGCCTTTTGCAGCTAAGCGAAGCCAGCAAAGCGATTCACGAAGTTCTTTCAGACAAACACGGAGTTTATGGATAAAATCTCCCCGGCTTTCGGCGGCTCGGGCTTCTTCGTAGTTGGGCGCGGGTGAAGTGCCGCAACGTACAAGCTGGCCGGCGACATGACGCCCCATGCGCGTCTTCGGCAAAGCATCGGCGACCTTACCAACCCGCACCGCGAAGTCCAGCAGCCGTTCGGCCAAGTCATCGCCTTTCAGCGCGGCACCCGAGTCATTTTGCATTTTTACTTTTGCATTTTGCATTTTGACTTCCGCTTCAGCCGCGTCGCAACAACGTCCCGTGGCTTCGCGGCCCTGGCCAGTTTCCCTTTTATGTTGATGCCTCACACTATAGGCTAGCGCCATGCCTTCAACAAACCGCTGGGAGCAACTGAACCGCGAGATCGTCGCCTGCGAGCAGTGCCCGCGGCTGCGAGCCTATTGCCGCACGATTGCCCGTGACAAGCGGCGAGCGTATGAACATTGGACGTATTGGGGACGCCCGGTGCCGAACTTTGGCGATCGCCGGGCGAGACTGCTGCTGGTGGGACTGGCGCCGGCGGCCCACGGCGGCAACCGCACCGGCCGCGTTTTCACCGGCGACCGCAGTGGCGACTGGCTGTTTCGCGCGCTGCACAAAGCCGGCTTCGCCAATCAGCCGACTTCGACCGATAGCGATGATGGTCTCAAGCTGATCGACTGCGCGATCACCGCCGTCTGTCATTGCGCACCGCCCGACAACAAGCCTACGCTCGATGAGATCGCCGCGTGCCGCGAGTGGCTGATCGAGACGATCGATGTTTTGCCGGTGCGTGTGCTGTTGGCGTTGGGCCAGATCGGGTGGCAGGCGGCCCTGCGCGAAGCGCGGCGGCGCGAGTGGCACCACGGCAAAATGCCCAAGTTCGGCCATGGCGCATTGGTCGAGCTGGCCGGAGGTCGCTGGCTGTTGGGAAGCTTTCATCCCAGCCAGCAAAACACCTTCACCGGCAAGCTGACCGAGCCGATGTTCGACGAGGTGTTTGCGAAGGCGCGACGATTATTGACACCGTAGGCGGTGCCGACCAAATACATCGGTGGCTGGGGCAGAGTCTTAGCGATGCCC
>DASVHB010000569.1:0-8670 GCA_036379195.1 Pirellulales bacterium | reverse complement strand
ATCTCGACGCGCACGACAAACAGTGGTTGCCCCTGCCACTGCGATTCGAGGCATGCTAGCCGCTCGCTGGGTGGCGGTACGCCCAATGCCCGCGAGAGGCAGTCGGCGGCGTGAGGCCCGGCCAGCAAGAACTCTCCCCACTCGGCGGTGCGCGGGTGTAGTTCAACCTTTTCGCGAATCAGATAACGATCGAGATGAGCCAGCAACGATGGTTCCTGGTCGGGCACCGTTTCGATCACTAGGGAATGCTGCCGGCAGATCACAAACACATGAGCCAACACATGGCCGCGCGCGTTCAGCAAGAACGCCTCGCAGCCCGAGCCCACGGACAGCCGCTTGATTTCGTTGGTGCTGAGATTGTGCAAGAATGTGGCGCGATCGTCGCCGGTGAGTTCGATTCGGGTGCGCTGGGCCAGATCGACCAAGCCCACCGCACCGGTGAGCGCGGCGTAACCGGCATCGGATGTTACAGGAGAGTGTTCTACCGACATGAGACGAGCCAATTCGAACAGAAGGCAACGAAGAGAACGAAGAGTTCTCGTAAGCAGTTCCCGGAACGCCACGGAGGGCGTTCCCTACAGAAGAAGCAAACGGTTGCCCGCTGCATCGATCCATATAGGGCCGCGCGCCGCAAGCCCCAGCCCTTCGTTTCCTTCGTTGCCTTTTGTTCAAAACTCCTGTGGTTAAAACCCTGTTATTATTGTTCCTCGCCCACGGCCACCGCGGCATGCTGCGCGCTGGCCAGCACGACGCACGACTCGTGGCGACGAGCAAGGCGAGCAATCTCACGCGCGTCGGCCACCGCCGCCATGCCCAGGTCTTCGACCAGCGATTCATCGAGCCGGCTGAGCAAATAGATTTTGGCGTGTTCCAGCGCCCGGGCAAGCTCGCCGGCGGGCAGCGCGTCGGACTCGGCGTCGCGGCGAATGCGTCGCAGCGCTCCGCCCAAATCCTCGACGTTGGCCAGGCTGGCGACCGCGGGACCTGGCTCGGCGGCCAGTTCGGTACACAGTGCAATGGCCCCGCCCGGCGAAACTGCCTCGGAGGCGGCCGCCAACGCGCGGCCCACGTTGTCCCATGTCTGCTGCTCCGGTCCGCCGGAAATCGAAGCAATCACCAGGCTGGCGCGGCGCGGCAGCTCGTACGTCCAGGCATCGGCACACCGCCGCGCACCCACCTCAAACACTTGGCGGATTTCGCCGGCCAGCACATCGAGCCATTCGTCGCGGGCGCCCGGCAACACTTGCACCGTGAACTGCGTGCCCAAAAGCCAGCCGATTTCGTCAACTTCGGCTCGCTGCGCCGAGCCATTGCGGCGGCTCTCGTTCTTAGGCGGCTTGCGAAACCGCTGCTGGGTCTTGGCATCGGAGAAAGCCGGATACAAGCCGCCGTAACGGCCGAAGTACCCCAGCGAGCCTTCGCAGCGCAAACAGCCGACCGGCACCACCAGGTCGGCGTCGAGCAGCGTGCGGTTCAAATAGATGGGCTTCCCCTCGCGCGATGAACCCAACAGCGCCAGCTTGCCCGACACTTCGGGAGCGTGTACCTCCAGCCCCACCTCATCGCGCCAATCGTGCGGCAGCAATCGGCGGAAGTCGCCCTGGCCGGTCGACTCGTCGGGCGATTGCAAGAGGGTGATGTGGTCGGCCTCGCTTCCTTCTTCGACCAGGTAGGAAACGACGGCGGCGACTACCTCGGCGGCACGCGGCACGCCGTGATCGAGCGCCAGCACGATACGGTCGCCGGGCACGGTGGCCTGCCGCAGGGCAGGAAAATCGAGCGGCTCGCGCAGCGCTTGTTGCACGGCGGCGGCCGGATCGCGCACCGCCGACCCCCGCGGCGCAGCGTGGGCCGCCACCACCGCCTCCGGCGGAAGCTCCAGTTCAAGCGACGAATCGCTGCCAAAAGGCAGAACGACAGGCATAAAACCAACCGACCTAACTGCGGGCACCTGCGGCAGTTGCACACCGCCGAAGGCATCTTATCCGTCCGCCGAACCTGGTCAAGCAGCGGCGGACGTCGTGAGAAGTAGCTTTACCGAAAAACGTCTGCGGTGTTGACAATAGAAACTGGGTCATCCTACGGGACAATACCGGTCGTGTTCGTCAAAACCGATTCGGGAACGCCCTTCGTGGCGCTCCGGGGGCTCGTGAAAACCGCAAATCCAAATTCGAAAATCCAAAAACCCGTCGGCCGGGGCATCGCCAAGGCTCTGCCACCAGCCACCAACACCTGTCCGACGATTTTTATCGCGTTGCGCCGTGGCGTAGAATTCGCCTTGCTCTGGGGGCACCATTCCAAGGAGACGCCCATGCACCGCCACATTGCTTGTTTTTTCGCCTGCGGTTTTCTGCTC
Organism: Pirellulales bacterium; assembly: GCA_036379195.1. GTDB lineage: Bacteria > Planctomycetota > Planctomycetia > Pirellulales > JAICIG01 > JAICLL01. The sequence continues at coordinate 6,314 of DASVHB010000569.1, read as the reverse complement.
GCCGCCACAGCCGCGCATGCCGAAGACGCTTTTTTCCGCGTGCCTATCGCCAATCTGAAGCTGACCGAAGGAACGCTGCCCGAGGCCGACGAGCAGATCTCTTCCTGGGCCAATTGGGGACGGCGCGAATCTTTTCAGCCCCGGGTCGTCCTGGAAGGCGAGGGCGAAGCTTACCTCGAACGGCGCGATGATTGGAGGGGGCGGTGGGACAACGAAACCGGATGGCAAGACGCAATCGTCGCTCACGCGCCGGCGCGACGTGATGTCGCCGGCTATCTCTTTCTGCGCGACCGCGCCTCAACCGGCATGGTGCGGGTGAAGTTTTTGCTGCCGGCCGCCGAGGGCAAATCCACAGCCGGCGCCTTCTACCAAGCGAAGGAAGCATACTATGAGTGGCTCCTCAGCCGCCAGATCGCCGGAGGCGCATGGTTCCGGCACGAGGCGCGCGAAGCCCAAAATCGGCTCCAAAAGAACGATGCCACGCGTGGCAATACTCCCTTCCGCGCCAGGCGCAACCGCGAGGTGAGCGATACTTTCGACCTCTTCACCGGCGGGCGCGCCGTGCGCGAAAATCTGCAGCTCGATCGCGAGCTTTTGCTGCGCGACGAAAAAGCGAATGAAGAACTTGTCGACGTCGATTCGATCGACGGAATCACCGTCAAAGAGATCGACTGGCAGCCCCTGCTCAAAGGCGCCGAGCCGGAGCTCGATCCGCTCGCCCGGCTAATTCCCGCCGATCAGCACGCGCTGTTCTTTCCCTCGTTTACGGCCGCCATTCAGCTTTCCGACGAAGTCGATCGGCAGGGAACCCCGCTCGCACGATTGGCCGTCTCGCGCTCAGAAGACGAACTGGTGCGGCAGCGCTACGAGCGGCAGCTCTGCCTGCCATTGTCCGACCTGGCCAGGCTGCTGGGACCACAGGTGATCGGCACGGTGGCGGTCACCGGCGGCGATCCGTATTTGTTCACCGGCGCCGACGTGGCCGTGCTGTTTGAAAGCAAGCAGCCCGCCGCGCTGCAAACGTTGCTGCTGGGCCGAGCGGCGCTGGCCGCCAAAGACACGCCCGACGCTCGGCCCATTTCGGGCGAGGCCGATGGCTTGGCCTATTCTGGCTTCCGCTCGCCCGATCGCCGCGTGTGCTGCTACATCGCTAAACTCGCCGGCGCGGTGGTGGTGACCAACTCGCCGGCGCAATTGAGCCGGCTGGCCGCGGTCGGCAGCGGTGCAGCCAAGCCGCTTACGTCGCTCGACGAGTACAAGTTCTTCCGCCAGCGCTATCCGCGGGGCGACGCCAGCGAAACCGCCTTGTTCTTTCTGAGCGATCCCACGATCCGCCGCTGGTGTGGCCCGCGCTGGCGAATCGCCGCTTCGCGCCGCCTGCGGCAAGCCGCCGTGATGAGCGAGTTGACCGCCGAATTCATGGACCGCCTGGTTTCGGGCGAGGTCAAGCCAGGACCGATCCACACCGACCTGCCCGCGGCCAGCGGCGATGAATTGCGGCTCGCGGTGCGGCAAATCGTCTCAGAGCACAACGGAACGTTGGCGTTTCAGACGCCGATTATCGAACTGCCGCTCGATCGCGTCACCCAAGCTGAACGCGATGCCTACGAAAACTGGCGGCGCGGCTACCAGAGCAACTGGCGCTGGGCATTCGACCCGATCGGCCTGCGAATTTCCATTGCCGAGCGCCAGCTTGGCGCCGATCTGACGGTGATGCCGTTGATTTGGGGCAGCGACTATCGCCAGCTTGTTGGCGTCTCGCAAGGGGCAAGCATCGGAGTCGACGGCGCCGATCGTCATCCGTCGCTGGCCCAGATCGCACTGGCGCTCAATCCCGAGTCGCCCGTCATGCAGAGTTATGGTCGCTTGGCGGCTGGCACTTTGCAGGGGAATCCGCTGAGCTGGGTCGGCTCGTCGGTGTCGGTGTATGCCGACGATGGCGAGTTTTGGACGGAACTGGCCAAGCAAGAATCGCCCCAGGCCGCCAGCGATTACACCTGGAAGCACCTCGGCGACATGCCGGTGGCCATTTACGTCGACGTGGCCAACGCGGTCAAGCTGACCGCGATGATGACGGCGGTGCGGACGATGGTCGACCAAACCGCGCCCGGCATGACGCTTTGGGAGCCGTTGAGTTATCGCGACGAGCCTTACGTGCGGGTCGGCCCCACGGCGCGAGCGCGCCGCGACCTGCGCGGCGCCGTGCCCGAGGCGGCGCGGCCCTCGCTCTACTACGCGTTCTCGGCCGACGGGCTGCTGCTCACGCCGTGCGAACCGCTCTTAAAGCGATACCTCGACCGCGTGCTGCTGCGCCGCGAGCCAGGCAAAGCGGCAGCGCAAGAAAATGCCGAAGCCGATGCGCAAGACGCGGCGGCCAGGCCGATCGCCGGGCCTTGGCTGGGCGATAATCTTTGTTTGCATCTCGATCGAAAAGCGATTCAGATGCTTGTAATGGCGCGCGACAGCGGCTATCGCCGCACGCTCGAAGAGCGTTCGTGGAGCAACCTGCCGATCTTGAACGAATGGCATCGGCGCTATCCGATGCACGATCCGGTCGAGGTTCACGAGCAGGTCTGGGCCACGCGATTGACCTGTCCGGGCGGAGGCAAATACGTCTGGAACGACGAGTGGCAAACGATGGAATCGACCGTTCTCGGCCACCCCGGCCAGCCCAAGCCGCAAGCCGCACTGCCCGACGTCTGGAGCAGCCTGCTTGGCGGAAGCTTTGGAATCACCTTTGAAAACCAGGGCCTACGGGCGAAGGCCGAGATCACGCGGTAGCCCCGGCCCTTCTGGTCGGCCGCGTAGCCCGCGCGCTCGGTCGATGTTAGTCGATTGCTTGCGGCAGTTGCTAGCTCGCCATCTCATTCATCAATCCGCACGAGGATTTTCGCAGTGCGCGACAAGAACATGCCGCAAGATCGCTACCCTCTTACTCGATTTTGACCAAAAGTGAGTGTAGAATAGCAGCAGATGCATTCAATCGAATTAGGAGGCGCAGGATGTCTAGCGGAGTCGAGAGCGAATTGCTGAGCTTCCACCAATTCGTCGCCGACCAGTTGCGCCAGGGACGTGAAGGGGCCTCGCCCGAGGAAGTGCTAGACCTTTGGCGAACGCAACATCCGGCGGCAGAATTGGACGATGACGCGGTTCTTGCAATCCAAGAGGCGCTCGACGACATGCAGGCCGGCGATCAGGGCATTCCGGTCAGGGAATTCGACCGTGAGTTTCGCAGTCGTCACGGGCTAAGGTCCGAGTGATGGCCTTTACAGTGCTCGTTTTGCGCCGCGCCGGGGCCGATGCGGATGCGATTTACCAGTGGACTGTAAAGCGATCGAGGTCGGGAGCGGCGAACTGGTATCAGGCATTTCTCGATGCACTGATCGCGTTGGAGCGCGATGCAGCTAGCTGCGCCCTTGCACCGGAAGCCAAGCGGCTCCGACTTGACTTGCGCCAACGTCTCTTCAAAACCGCTCGGGGCCGTTTCTACCGAATGCTCTTTGTTATTGCCGGCGACCAGGTACGTGTGCCGCGCGTGAGAGGGCCGGGGCAGCCGCCGCTTACCCGGCGCGACGTTGTCGCACCGCCATGATCGATTTTCAACGCCTCGTCCGCTGCGTAACGTCGCCGGGCGCCGTTCAAGCCCTGGCGCTACGGACCATCGACATACAAGGTGCATTTAGCCGGGGCATCGCCAAGGCTCTGCCCCGGCCACCGGCCGGAAATCCAAAATCTATAATCGAAAATCCGTTCAGCTTCCGAACTGGGCGAAGAACTCGTCGGAGCCGATGATGTTGGCCACCATCTGGAAATCGGTCGTGCCGTGTTGCAGCGAATTCACCGCCTGCGAGACCTCGCCGCTGCCGGCATTGCGGCCCAGGTAGGCCTGATACCAACCAAACGTCGTTTGATTGGCAAACGGGTTGTTGCTGCGGGGGCTGGGCGTATTGACCAGATCCGACAGGTACTCGCTGCCACCAAAGATGGCCGCGGCCACCTGTTGGCGGATCGCAAGGTTGCTGAAGTCGTCGCCGCTGGTGGCAGACACCGCGGCCGAGTCGGCCGGCCGATTCAAGGCGTCGACATAGAGCGCGTTCAAGAAGCCTTGGCCCGTGCCGCCGCCGCGGTTCTGGAAGTATTCCGGCGAGCTGACCACCACCCCGCTGAGCTGCTCGGGCGTGCCGTTCAGCAGGAACTGGCTCGACAGATCCAAGGCCGTCGGGTCGGCGGCACGGTGCAGATAATACTGAAAGATGCCCTGCACCACGTCGTGTCGATACTCGATGCTCCGCTCGATGTTAAAGACTTCTTCCGAGCGCGTATGACCGCTGTCAATCAGGTTGGTCCAATACTGCTCGCCTTGCGGCTCGGCTTCGCGTTTCAACAAATCGAGGTACACCTGCGCCACAAACCGTTCGGTGGCGCTGCCGATGGTCGCGGTGGTTACGGCCTGCGTCGTTGTGCCGCCGGTGGTCGAAATGGTGACCTTGAGCGTACGGTCGCCGGGCGAAAAGTAGTTGTGCGAACCGGTGACCGTAAAGCCGTTGCCTCCGCTGTTGGCCGCGATCACGCCAGCCGACGTGGTGCCGTCGCCCCAGTCGATCGTAGCGGTGTAGTTCGAGAGCGGCTGGTTGCCGCCGCTGTCGGTGAAGGTGGCCACCGTGGCGCTGGTCACGTTCGTTCCTTGCGGAACCACCACGGGCACGCCGGTGGCCGAAAGCGAGGCCGCGGTCACCGAGGCCGTGGCGGTGGCGGTGGCCTTGGCGGTGCCGGGGCTGTCGTCGGCCAGTACTACACTGACCGACTGCGTGCCAACCTGAGTGTAGACATGAGTACCGGCTACGGTAAACGTGCCATTGGACAGCGACACCGAGCCGGTCGAGCTGCTGCCGTCGCCCCAGTTGATGGTGGCGGTGAAGTCGCCGGCCACCGCGGCGGTGTTGGTGTCGGTAAACGTGGCCACCGTGCCGTTGAAGGTCGCGCCTTGCGTGGCGGCGATGGAGGTCGCGGTGCCGGCGGTGAGCACGTCGGCTTCGGCTACCGTGGCGGCGGCGGTGACCGTGGCCGAGGCCGTGCCCTGCTTGTCCTTAATCGTGACGACCGCCGAGAATGAACCTTCGTCGGCATAGACATGGCTGCCTTGCACCACAAAACTGCCCGCCGAGCCACTTACCGAGCCTGTGGTGGTGGCGCCGTCGCCCCAAACGATTGTCGCCGCAAAATCGCTGGCGGGGGCTTGCAGGTCGGTGTCGGTGAAGGTGGCCAGATTGCCGCTGAAGGTGACGCCCTCGGTGGCCGAGGCGCTGACCGCGGTGGCCGTGAGCACATCTCCCTCGCTCACCACCGCGCTGCCGGTGGCGGTGGCCGTGACGGTCGTACCGTTCTCCGTCAGCAGCACGGTGGTGGTAAATGTGCCTTCGTCGCTGTAGGCGTGGCTGCCGCTCACGACAAAATTGCCGCCCCCTACGCTGCTGACCGAAGCATTCGTGCTGGTGTTGCCGTCGCCCCAAATAATCGTTGCTTGGAAGTTCGCGCCCGTGTCTGGACTGCCAGGGTCGCTGAAGGTAGCCACCGTGCCGCTGAAAGTTTGCCGTTCGGTCACCGTAATCGAGTTGCCGGCGCCCGTCAGATCGACTTCGGCAACGGTCGCGGTGAGTGTGGCGGTGGCGGTGGCGGCGCCGGGTGAATCGTCGGCGATGGTGACCGTTACCGCATAGGTTCCGTCGTCAGCATAGGTATGAGTGCCGGGCACGGTAAAGCTGCCCGCGGAGCCCGTGACCGAAGTCGTTGTAGTTGCGCCATCGCCCCAGATGATCGTGGCGACGAAATCGCTGGCGGGTGTCGCGGTGTTGGTGTCGGTAAATGTGGCGACATTGCCGCTGAACGCCGTGCCTTCACTGGCCGAAACGGTGCCGGCGGTCGCCGTCAGTGTATCGGCATCGGCCACCTGAATCGTGGCGGTCGTCGAAGCCGTGGTTCCCCCCGGATCGCTGAGTGTGACGACCGGCGTAAATGTGCCCTCGTCGGCGTAGGTGTGGCTGCCGCTGATCGTCAGCGTGCCGCCGCTGCCGGTCACAGAAGCCGTGGTGGCGCTGGTGCCGTCGCCCCAATCGATGGTGGCGACGAAATCGGCGGGGTCGGCGTTGACATTGTTGTCGGTGAAGGTCGCGATCTGACCGGTGAACGATGCTTGCTCGGTGGCCGTCAACGTCGCGCCGGTTCCGGTGAGCGTCGTGTCGGCGTCGGCCACGTCGATGGCGGTGGAAAACACGCCGGCCAGTGTGACGGGCGTGCCGGCTTCCGAAACCATGATG
>DASVHB010000568.1:0-8219 GCA_036379195.1 Pirellulales bacterium | reverse complement strand
CTTCCAGAAAGCAGGACGATCTCTTTAGCTGGTGGTTTGCGGCTGCCTATGAAAACATTGAGCCGGCTTTAGCCGGGCTTCTCGACCTGGCTTTAGCCATTGAGCGGCGCGCGAGGGCTAAAGCCATAATCGAGAAGCCGGCTAAAGCCGGCTGGCAGGAGGGTGAATGTGCTGGCAACCACCAGCTAAAGCTGGTGGCAAAGACGGAAAGCCCGGCTAAAGCCGGCTTATCAGAATCGGGTCGAGCGTTTCGCCGAGATGTGTAGAACAACGAGGGCTGGTGCCCACGGCTAAACTCCATTGCCACTCCGTGGCAGTGACGAGCGCAACAGCAAAACTTACGCTTCGGGGTGTGCCTGGCGACCAACTCATCGTCAAGACACCACCGTGTTCCCCACTACGTTGACGAGGTATTTCAAGCCGCGATGTTCGCCCTTCGCTTGCAAGAGATGACCGGAATCGACTGCGTGTCGGACGGCGAATGGCGACGCACGTATTCAGTTGCCCGGCTTGCACTGGCGATGCGCTGCACGACCGGCTAGCTTAGAAGCTGAGCGAGACGAAAGTCGAAAGGAGCTACCTCAATGAAGATCAAGGCGATTATCCACCCGGCGGAAGAAGGCGGCTTTTGGGCCGAGGTTCCCGCGCTCAAAGGGTGCTATTCAGAGGGTGACACTTTCGAGGAAACACTGGCCAATATCCGCGAAGCCGCCGAAGGTTGCCACGATCATACCGGTCCCTGTTCACGGTAATCGAACGCTGAAACGCGGCACCCAGCACGGCATCATGCAGGATGCCGGTCTGACCGAAGCCGACCTGTAGCTTGTTTCGATCGCCGTCCGAATCTGCATGATGCCAACGTCGGCATCGTGCATTGTTGAGCCGGCAACCGACCAAGCCAGTTTGGTGCGATGATGCGGAGAGAGGCACGGAAAACGAGAGGTCGCAGGTCAGCGCACGAGGCACGCACCAAAGGGCGGCGCAAGTTAGCGCGCTGATGCGAGTGTCTAAAGTGTGGCGCGCAGCGCACCCCGCTGGCAGGGTGGTTGAAGATGAAATCTTTCGGGTTTTTGCGGCTTGTGCAAATTTGCACAAGCCGTGCGCGGGTATTCTGACTAACGCAGCGGCGAACGGCCCGTAGAATGGCCTTCCTAGGTCGTCCCTGCGGCCGTTTTTGGCTAGATGGGCGACCTAGGAAGGTCGCCCTACGGCCTACAACGAAGTGATTGCGTTCTACGCCAGCAGCTCGCGCACGACGTCGCCGTGCACGTCGGTCAACCGGTAATCGCGGCCCTGGAAGCGATAGACCAGCCGCGTGTGATCGAAGCCCAACAGGTGCAGAATGGTCGCCTGCAAGTCGTGGATATGTACCTTGTCGCGACCGACCGAAAAACCGAGCTCGTCGGACTCGCCGTGCGTGAAGCCGCCTTTCACGCCGCCGCCGGCCAGCCACATGCTGAAGACGTCGGGATAATGGTCGCGGCCCAAAATGTTGCTGGCGGCGGTGCGTCCTTCGCGGAAAGGCGTCCGCCCGAACTCGCCGCCGCAAATGATCAGCGTGTCTTGCAGCAGCCCGCGCTGCTTGAGGTCTTTGATCAACGCGGCCACAGGACGGTCCATCGTGGCGCACTTGTTCGTCAGGCCGTCGGTCAGGCCGGTGTCGGCCCCGGTGCCATGAAAATCCCAGCCCCAGTCAAACAGTTGCACAAACCGCACGCCCTGCTCGACCAGCCGCCGGGCCAACAGGCAGTTGTTGGCAAAGCTGGCCTCGCCCGGCTTGGCGCCGTAGGCCGAGAGCGTATCGGCCGACTCGCGCGAGATGTCCATCACCTCGGGCACGGCGGTCTGCATGCGGAAGGCCAGCTCGTATTGGGCGATGCGAGTAAGCGTTTCGGGATGGCCAAGTTCACGGGCTTGCATCTCGTTCAGGTCGCGCAGAGCGTCGAGTGTCTGGCGGCGTACGGCGCGGTCCATGCCCGGCGGGTCGGAGGCATAGAGCACGGGGTCGCCCTTCGAGCGGCACTGCACGCCCTGAAACACCGAGGGCAAAAAGCCGCTGCCGAACGAGTTTTTGCCGCCGTTGGGCTGGACGCCGCTGGAAATGAGCACCACAAAGCCCGGCAGGTTTTCGTTTTCGGAACCAAGACCATAGGTGAGCCAAGCGCCCATCGAGGGCCGGCCGGAGCGGGGCGAGCCGGTGTAGAGCAAAAGCTCGGCGGGAGCATGATTGAACTGGTCGGTGTTCATCGAGCGGATGACGCACAGCTCGTCGGCCACTTCGTGCAGGTGCGGCACGGCGTCGGAGAGCCACACGCCGCCTTGGCCGTGCTGAGCGAACTTGCGCGGTGTGCCCAGCAGCTTGGGCGTGCCCGAGGTAAAGGCGAAGCGCTTGCCTTGAATCAGGCTTTCCGGGCAGGGTTGCCCGTCGTGCTTCACGAGTTCGGGCTTAAAGTCATAGAGATCGAGATGCGGCGGCGAGCCGGTGAGGTGCAGATAGATCACCCGCTTGGCTTTAGGTGCGAAGTGCGGCGCCTTGGGGGCCAACGGATTGACGACGCCCGCGGCGGCTGGGCGATCGCCGTTGAGCAACGACGATAGGGCCAGCGCGCCAAGACCAAGCTGGCAGTCTTTGAGAAAATGCCGGCGGGTGAGCGATTGCCCGCGATCCAGGCCGATGTCGCGACTTAATGAGTCAGTATTTTTCGATGGCATCATGTCGTTCTCAATTGGCGGCCATTACTCACAACTGGTGGCTGGGGCAGAGCCTTGGCGATGCCCCGGCATTATACCATCACGGGTTGCAATCGTCGTCGTTTTACGATCTTTACGGCTCCGCGGCTTCTTGGAGCGCACGGTCAAGCAAATCATCGACGCGCAGCTCGCCGGCCCAATGCCGCAGGTATTGCACATCGAGATCGTCGCGGCGCACCTTCAACAATCCGAGGATATCGTTCCACTGCCGATCGGATATCTCATCGCCCAGGCGATACCATTCTAATTTGAACAAGACGACGTCTTCGGCCGCGAGCACGTAAAGCGGCTCATCGGGAGCGTCCAATAGCTTGATCTCGATGCGCCGATCGAGCGCCGACCGATCGAAGCCACGGTCCTTGCGTACAAAAACGTCAACCTTGAAACCATTCGTCGTGTTGATGATATTGAACGATCGAAGCGAACGATTCGCTTCAGCGATCGTCGCTACGCTGAGATAATATTCGGGGCCGAACAAATTCGCGAGCGCTTGTTCACGTCCGGGAAACGGGTCAATCGTCAAATCGGCATCACGAGTAAATCGCGGCGTTCCCAGCAAGGAACTCGCCATCGAGCCGCCCAGCGCGTACCGCACACCGATCGTTGTGAGCGCGGCGGCCACGCGGCGCACCTCGCGCAGGCCTTCACCGAACTGGTCCATATCGCATTTCCCGGACGCTCCGTAATAAATCCGGCTCGATGGTCAGCTCCATCCAATCATCGAGAAGTTCATCCGCCGGTGCGTCCGGACACCTCTGTCGAAAACCGGCCTCATGCAACAGCCGCGCCGTGTGATAAAGCCCCGCGATTTGCCGCCATTTTTCGTCAAACGACATGTTGCGATAGACGTCGATCATCACGCGTTCGGCTTCGGGTGTTGTGTCGTTCATAGAATCAGCCGCCTTTCACCAAGCCGCCGGGGCATCGCCAAGGCTCTGCCCCAGCCACCGCCGGTTCGAATAGTTCGCGCGAGGCTATCGCTTCATCAACGTTTCATCCAAATTCAACAACACGTTGCCCACCACGGTCCAGGCAGCCAGCTCAGCGATTCTCGCTCCTTCAGGCACGGGGCCGAGCGGGTCGGTGGCCAGCTTTTGGGCCTCGTCGGCATGGCCGCTTAAGCGTGCCAAGGTCTTTTCGTAAAGCTGCACGAGCCGGGCTTGTTCATCGTCATGCGGCGGACGCGAGACACAAAGCCGAAAGGCATATCTCGCCCGATCGGCCGTCGTTGACCTACCGCTCGACACCACGCGCCGAGCCAGCGCCTGGGCCGCCTCAACGTAGACCGGATCGTTCAGCGTCACCAGGGCTTGCAGCGGCGTGTTGGTGCGCACGCGACGCACCGTGCAGACCTCGCGGTTGGGGGCGTCGAACGTGGCCATCGACGGATACGGACTCGACCTCCGCCAGGTGGTATAAAGCGCCCGGCGATAGCGGTCTTCGCCCGCACTGGTCTGCCAGTCGATGCCGCTGCCAAACGCGGCGCTGAGCCCCAGCGAAGGCTGCGGCGGCTTGACCGGCGGACCGTACAATTTGCGGCTCAGCAATCCGGCGGCGGCCAATGCCTGATCGCGCACCATCTCGGCCGACAGCCGCACTCGCGGGCCACGCGCCAGCAGACGGTTTTCGGGATCGCGCTCGTCCAACTCGGGCGTCACGCGCGACGATTGCCGATAACTCGCCGAAGTCACCAACAACCGCACCAGCGCCTTCAAGTCCCAATGCGTGCGCACCAGCTCGATCGCCAGCCAATCGAGCAGCTCGGGATGCACCGGCAATTCTCCTTGCGAGCCAAACTCTTCGCTGGTGGCCACAATGCCAATGCCAAACAACTGCTCCCAATAGCGATTGGCGATGACCCGCGGCGTGAGCGGATTGTTCTCGTCGATCAGCCAGCGGGCCAGCGTCAGCCGGTTGCGCGGGGCGTCGGCAGGCAGCGAGGGAAACGCGGCGGGCGTGCCTTCGCTCACTTCCTGACCCAGGTCCATAAAATTGCCGCGGTGCTGCAATTGCGTCTTGCGACGCTGGCCCTCGGGCAGTTCGCGGAAGATCGGAACGGTGACGGGTTTGATGTCGGCGAGTTGCTGGTTGAGCTCGGCGGCGCGTTGACGAACCGGCGCCAATTCGGGCGCGAGCGAACGATAGTGCGCGGCAATGAGTTCGTTTTGCTCAGGAGTACGCTGATCGACCGGCACGCGCAGCGCCGCGACCACGCTGGCGGGCGTTTGCGCCAAGGTTGCGGCACGCGCGTCGTCGGTCAGCGAAAGGCGGAAACGCCCCAACGTGTGCTCGGCCGAAGGATAGGCGTGCTCCAAGGTGACGGTCAATTTCGAGCCAGGCTTTAATTCGACCGGCGCCTTGGCGGCGAGCGTCAGCGTGTGCGGCTGGCCCGTCTGCCCGCCGACCGCCCAGCCCTTTTTGTTTGGGTCTTTGTTGTTCAGCACGTCAGCCGGATCGAAGCCAGATTGCGAAAAATCAGCCAGCGCGGCGGCGAACTCGATGGACCGCGGCCCGGAGAGCGACAGTTCCGAGCGGGGCATGGGTACGTCGGCGGGCGACTGCTGCCAAACTGGCTCGCGACGTTCATTGAGCACCAGCAACCGGTAGCCCGCCAACCGGCCTTCGAGCGCGCCGTCGGTGCGGTTAAACACGACGATCCGATCGAGCGGCTGCTCGCTCTTCAGATCGACTTCCCACCAGGGATTCTCCGAGACGGCGGTGTGTGTGGTGCTCTTGGCCTGGGTGAAATGCCCGTCGGTGTTGCCGTCGATCGCCAGTTGCGCGGGGCCATCGAAGGCGGTGCTGCTCTGCGAGGCCTCGCCGCGCACTGCCACGTTGTCAGCGCCGTGGAACGCCTGCACTTCGGCCAGCGAGAGAATCTGCTGCTTGCCCGGCAGCTCGATTCGCACATAGCGGCCCGCGATCGTCTGCCCATCGGGCGGCGCGACCACTGCCGACAGTTTGGAGAGCACAAAGTTGCCGGCAGCCCGCCCCGGCCCTTTGCCGGGCAGGGCGTCGTCGGTAAGCGCTTCGAGTCGCAAGGCGGCAAGCGTGCCGGCTACCGGCGCCAGGTCGATCGTATAGACGTCGTTCTTGGCGCCGGCCGCAACGCTTACCACGCCGTCATCGGCCACGGTCATCGCCGCCCCTGCCTGAGACGTGGCACGGGCCGGCTTGGGAGATTGCCACGTCAGATCGAGCGGAAACGCCTGCTCCCAGCGCTGCTGACCAGCCGCCAGCTCGGGTGTAGGCGCGCGTAGCGTCTGGTCGGTTTTGACAAGTTCGTCTTGCAAACGCTGGCGTCGCTGTTGCTGCTCGTCGGTATAGACCGACAGTAGCGGCGATTCGTCGCGCCGGTCGGCGTCTTCGGTGTTGTTGAAGAAGGCGAAGAACCGGAAAAATTCTTCCTGAGTGATCGGATCGTATTTATGGTTGTGGCATTGGGCGCAGGCGATGGTGGTGCCCATCCACACGGCCATCGTGGTATTCACCCGATCGACCACGGCCACATTGCGAAACTCTTCGTCGTTCGTGCCGCCCTCGTTGTTGGTCAGCGTGTTGCGATGAAAGGCCGTGGCGACAAGCTGCTCGTCGTCGGCGCCGGGCAGCAGGTCGCCGGCAATCTGTTCGACGGTGAATTGATCGAACGGCTTGTTGGCGTTAAGCGAGCGAATGACGTAATCGCGAAAGAGCCAAATGGTGCGCTCCGGGTCGTCGGCGTAGCCTGCCGAGTCGGCGTAGCGGGCCAGGTCGAGCCACATCCGCGCCCAGTGCTCGCCATAGGCCGGCCGTTGCAGCAACTGGTCAACCAGTTTTTCATACGCGAGCGGGTCTTCGTCGGCAACAAACGCATCGACTTCCGCCAGCGTGGGTGGCAGCCCGGTCAGATCGAGCGAGACACGGCGGATGAGGGCATAGCGGTCGGCTTCGGGCGAGGGGTGCAAGCGTTCGCGCTCGAGCCTGGCCAGAATGAAGTGGTCGATTTCGTTGCGCGGCCAGGCGGTGTCGTGCACGGCGGGCAGCTTGTGCCGCACGGGTTTGACGTACGACCAGTGCCCGGCGTACTTGGCCCCGTCTCGCACCCACTGCGTGAGTACTTCGATATCGCGAGCCGACAGTTTTTTGCCGCTGGCGGGCGGCGGCATTTTTTCAGATTCATCGTCCGACGCAATGCGGCGGATCAACTCGCTTTCTTCAGGCTTGCCCGGCACGATGGCCGTGTATCCGCCGAGATCGATCAATGCGCCATCGGGCGTGTCGAGACGCAGCCCATCGGCGCCGCCTTTGCGTTCAGCCGGATCGGGTCCATGGCATTTGTAGCAGGTGTTCGACAGGATCGGCTTCACGTCGCGGTTGAAATCGACCTCGCTGGCCGGCGATTGGGCGAAGACGTGCGACGCCGCCAGCAGAACGACGAGCGGGAAACATCGGCCGATTTCTCTCGACCCCATGCCGGTGGCTGGGGCAGAGCCTAAGCGATGCCCCGGCGGATTGCTCGGGGTGGCCAACTCGCACAACCTTCGGGCGGATTGCATGGACGTATCGGCAAAAGGCGGGCAAGGGTGGGGCGAATCGCGCAGCGACGCTCCGGCGTGACGCACCCGCGATTATAACCCAAACCGCCCCCGGCGAGAAAGCGCCACGGTAGCTCCGACACTCGGTGGCGGAGAAAGTGTCGCGTTGGAGCCCGCCACCCCGTCACGGAGTGCCGCGGCTACTTTTCCAGGCGGTAGGGTGGGCATTGCCCACCATGAGATTTAAGGTGGGCAATGTCCACCCTACGGTTCATGACCGACCCTAATTCTAAAGCTGGACGAAGCGCGAGGTCGCCCGTCAACACAAGCGGCCGCATGGACGACCTAGGAAGGTCATCCTACGGGCCGTTATCATTTGGAGGCCGGCTGCTCCAGCGGCGCCTGGGCGGGGTCGAGATCGGCAAACGGCAACGTGTCGGGCAAAATACGGACTGCCGTGGTGAGCTTCAAGGGATACGATCCACCGACGTCGAATGTCAGCTCGATAAACAACGCCGTCCATCCCTGCTTCGGCAGCTCGATACGGCCGACGTAGACTCCGCCGCCCTCGTCGGCCAGCGGCCGGCTATGATAAGCCTTGCCGATCGACTTCAGCCGAAAATCGCGGGCCCGCGGGTTGGTGGCCTGCCAGAGCAGCACGCCGGTGGGCCGATCGGCGGCGGTCACGCGAATCGCTCCATCGTCTTCGAACGTCCAGGAGATGTTCGGGCGCGGCCGGTTGGCCAGCACGGTTTCATAAAAGGCGATGATGCTCTCCAGCGCGTCGGAATCTCGCAGGCTGTGGTCGGCGTTGGGCACGTAGCGCAGGTGTTTTTCGCCCGGCAGATCGGCGAAATAAAACCGCGACGAATCGGGCGGAAAATACTGATCGCCGGCCGCGTTGACCACGAACTTCGGCATCGTCAGCCGCTCGCGATACGAATAGGGGTCTTC
>DASVHB010000567.1:0-13618 GCA_036379195.1 Pirellulales bacterium | reverse complement strand
GCGCACGTTTCCCCGGAGCCGCCGAACAGCGCGCCCCACACTAACCCGACGCGCAAGCGAGGCAAGTTCAATGGCGATCCTCGCTTGCGCTTCGGGTTGGCGTGAACGAGTGCGCAATGCGGGTTAATCAAACACGCGATTAGGTGCTTCCTCACATAGTCGCCTTTCGCTCCGCGAAAATAGCGCTACTTTCGCGGAGCGAAAGGCGACTATGGCGTACCGGTCTGCCGTCCGTTGTCCGTTAGTCAGCCACTTCGCCCGGCGGTGCGGCGACAACCGGCTGCGCCGCCGTCGGATCGCAGGGCACACGCCGCACGCGGCGTTCTTCGACGTACCGTACCGTATCGACCGGCACCTGCCGCACGTGAACCTGTGGGGCGTAGGTGGTTTTGGGCACGGCGATGGTCACCAGGTTCGGCTTCCAGGTGCGCACGGTTTCGACCTTGGGCGGTTGTTGTTCGCGGGCGGGCCGCAACATCGGCGGACGCCAATACTCGCGGCCGGTGGCCGGATCGACGGTCCAACCTCCGTTAAACCAGCGCAACCTCAGAGCTTTGCGGCCGGGCCTCACCACTTGCTCGTCAACCCAATTGCCCTGATCGACCTGTTGATTTTCAAAGGTCGTGACCGGCTCGTAAACCACATAGCGCTGCTCGCGCATCTGGGTTTCGATAACCGGACGCCGCACGGTGTAGTATTCGTCGCGGTATTGCACCGCGCCGGCCGCCGGAGCGGCATGTGGATGAGCGATCGGTGATATCGGTTCGTCCGAACTCGCCGGGCGCACCGCCCAACACACAAGAATCGTGGTAAGAGCCGTTGCTTGGACTGATTTCATCGAGCATTCCTCCCCGTAGCTGACGATAGCCAGGAAGCGAACGGCGTGCCCGATGCAGATTGAACGCGGCGCATCGCAAGCGCGCGAAGCGGGAGAAGCAAGGTAAGACGTTTTGAACGAGAGCCGCGGCAGCGAATTGTAATTTTTGCAACAGCGGGCCCACGCGCCTTCCCGAGAGGCGCGTCGATCGGGCCGCGTTTCGATGCGGAACGAAGTCACCGGGGCATCGGCAATGCTATAGCCTAGCCACCGACAACATTCCGCACTCCGCACTCCGCACTTGATGAGTCACGCCTTCTCGCGTTTCGCCTCCCAATCTCGAGTCTGCTTTTCGCCATTGCGCTCGAACTCAGTCGTACCCTTGATGGTATCTCCGCTGACCTTGCCGGTGTATTTGCGGCTGAACTTCTGGCCGTTGCGCTCACGCGTGACTGTAAACGACACTTCGCCATCTTTGTATTTGGCGTCTTCGATCGCGTGCTCTTGGTTGTCGCGGCCCAACATGGCGCCGGTCAATTGGTCGCCCTCCAACTTCAGTTTGAGGGTTTGCTCGCGGGTCTGGTTGTTGAAGCTCACCGTCCACTTCCAAGTACCCGTCGGATCGGGTTTGTCTTCGGCCTGCGCGAGCGTGGCCAGGCAGGTAAACGTCAAAGCCAGGGCGGCGGTGGCATAGGTCAACCGTTTCATGATCGAATCCTCCCAAAACTAGAGCTGGGTGGCAGGCGCGCTCGCCGCGCGACGAGCAGGGCTCGCCCGCCATCCAAACGATGCTATAACCGACCGCCGGACATGAAGCAAGCAGGTGGCGTTATATTCTCAGGCGTTTGCCGCCTGATAGGAGGAAGGACGATCGGTTACGAACTTACCCCGAGAGATCTCAATCGCCATGAAGTCGTTTCAAAAGTTGATTTTGCAATTGGGAATGGCCGTTTGCACGGTGGTCGCGTTCTGGTGCCCTTGGGGGTTTTTGTGCTCGTTCGAGGGCGGACAAGAGAAATGGCGGGTAATCTATCCCGTGGCGTTCGCGAGCGCGGTCGGGCTGGGACTCGCGGCGAAGCGGGCCGCCCGCAGGCTGTGAATCTGCCGGGTAGTGTCCTAGCAGCAATCATCATCCGCGAGGTCCAGGCTTTGCCCCCGCCTCAATCCGCATCCCGCGGTCCGCGGTTCGCATCGGGAAAGATCTCAAACTCTCGACCTTCCCCACGGTAAGTCAGCCCCGCGGGCCTGAGCACCGCGAAGAGTAATTCTTCGAGCGTCGCACGTTTGACGTCGAAAGAGATCGACCGATCGAGGCTGATGCCCGCCTTCCGCAGCGCGGCCTCATCGATGTTCAGCGTTAAGCGAAGCTGCGAACGCAACTGGTCGAGCACGGCCGAAAGCGGCTGTTCGTCGGCGCGCACCGTGAACACCTGCTTGCCCGGCTTGCCGCGCGACACTCGCTTGGGTTGTTCCGTCAATCGTTCATGGTCTTCGATCCGCCCGCGCACAATCACGCCGCCGCCAAATCGTTCCACCTCTGCCTCGGGCGCCAGTTCGGCGTAGCGGCGGGCAAGCGCGACCGGCTGCTTTCCGCCGGCATATCGCCGTTCGATGCGCACCGGCTCGACGACGGGAGTCAGCCGGACCGCCGCGCCGTCGTCTGCGAATTCAAACGTCAGATCGAATTCATTGGCCAAGAGCGTCAACCGCTCGATCCAAGTCAGTGGCGGCAGATCGGCGGCGGCCCACAGATCGTGGGGCAGCAGGTCGAGCGATTCGAGCCGCACGCGGGCCTCGGCCGCCAGCGATTGACAAAGCTCGCGAGGCGTCGCCAGATCTTCCCAGCTCCAAGACCGCGGGTGTGCGAACCGTTGCCTTCGCTCGCCGGAAAGCCGTTCGGCATCTGCGTCACGCAAAGCGGCGAGCGTACGCAGCCGCTGCGCAGCCGCCGGCGGTCCGAGATAGGCCAGCGGGCCGAACCAGCTCACGTCGGCCTGGCACTCGTGAGCGATTTGGGCGACGGCGTCTTCCAAGGCGACCGCGTCGATGGACAACGAAACTGGCCGATCGGGATCGATGCGCCGGTCGAGCAACATCGCCACACGCTGGCTGCGCGATAATTCGGCGAGTGCTTCACGCACCGGCGTCTGCGACCAACTGGCCGTCAGCGGCCGGCCGCGCTGAATCGTCAGGTCGCGTCCGACGAGCCAGTCTACGTCGGGGCTTGCCGGCAACGCGGCGCTGCCCGGCACGGCGGCGACGAAAAGCAAACCAACGAAAGCTCGGCGGCGCATGCGGTGACGATCGCTCCAAAACATCGGTCGACGAAACGCCGGCTTCTCAGCCGCGGTTGCTGTCGTGCAAAGCAACGACGATCTATGATATTCTTAGCCCTATTGCCCCGTCTAGCAATCGCTAGAACCAGCGCTGCTTGTCAACCACATTGAGCAGCGGTTCATCCCGCGTAAACCGGCGGATATTTTCCAACAGCACCTCCAGGTGGCGTTGGGCGATCCGCGGCGAAGTGCCGGCGATGTGGGGAGTGACGATCACATTGGGCATCCGCCAAAGCGCATGGTCGGGCGGCAGCGGTTCGGTCTCAATCACGTCAAGCCCCGCGCCGGCAATCTCACCGGCCGTCAAGGCGGCTGTCAGGTCGGCCAGGTCGACAATCGCGCCGCGGCCGATGTTAATCAGATACGCGGTGCGCTTCATTTGCCGAAACTGCGCGCGGCGGAACATCTTCGCGGTTTGCGGCGTGTGGGGCGCGGCGATCACCGCGTAGTCGCTCTGGGCCAGCAGCTCGGGCAGCCGCTCCAGCGGCCAAAGCGCCGCCACGCCCGGCGGCGCCGCGGCTTGCACCGGATCGACCGCCAGCACCCGCATGCCGAAGGCCATCGCACGCCGGGCAATCTCGGCCCCGATGCTTCCCAGCCCGACAATGCCCATCGTCTGGTCGGCCAGGTGCTGATGGGCCTGGTCGATGGCGCTGGCCACGCCCGCCCCATACAAGAAATCGGAGCGGGCCGCCTCACCGCCCACCGGCGCCCATTGGCCGGCCATTTGCTGGCGAATGTAGTGATGCAGGTTCCGGGCAAAGCAAATGACCAGCCCCAGCACGTGGTCGGCGATGACGTCGGAATAAAGCCCGCGCATGTTCGTCAGCACGAGCGAATGCCGGCTCAGCTCTGGAAAAAGATAATGCTCCAGGCTGGCCGTGGGCGCTTGCACCCAGCGCAGCCGCCCGGCAGACGCCAACAGCGGCGGCGTAAGCTTGCCGAAGAATGCGTCGGCATCGGCGATTTGTACGCGAGCATGCTGCTCCAACTCGGCGTTGACCACCTGCATGGCGCCGGCGGCCTCGATGATTTTTCGCAGGCGCGGATTGTCGACGGCGGGATGAATGACGAGCTTCATGCGGGCAGGGGCGGCAACAACTTGATCGCCACGCCGCACGAAAGCACAATCAGGCCGGCCAATGCATGATGGTAACGCTGCATGCCGCTCAATCGCAGCGCCCCGACTCCACGGTAGATCAAGATCACCATGCCGGTCATCGTGGTCAAGGTCGCCAGGCCGAACAACAGCGCGACCCACACGACGCCCCAATAATTGGCCTGAGCCGCCGGGTACATGACCATCGGAATGAGCGGCTCGCACGGTCCGAACAAGAAGATCGTCAGCAGTACCCAGGGGGTGATGGAGTGCGCGGCGGCGTCGGCGACCGGCTCGCGCGCCGCGTGCGCGTGCAGGTGCTCCGCCTGGTGGGTATGTTCGTGCGCGTGGACCGTGCCATCGGGATGGACGTGCAGATGCGTGTGCGGCCGATTGCGCAGGGCCTGCACGACGCCCCACACGAAATAGCTCCAGCCGAAGGCGATGAGGAGCCAGGCGGCCACGTTGCCGCGACTTTCTTCGATCGATTCCAACTTGAAGAGCAGCACTCCAAAGGCGATGCCCACGAACCCCAACACCACCGAACTGGCCACGTGCCCCAAGCCGCACAGCAGGGTGATGACCGTGGTCTTACGCAAGCCCCAGCCGCCCGCCCGCGACATGGCGACAAACGGCAGATAATGATCGGGACCGCAAAGCGTGTGCAAAAAGCCGAGGGTTACCGCGGTAATCGCCAAGGCGCCAAGGTTATCGTTCATGGGCTACAGCCTAGCATGAACGGAGGGAAACGCCTACCGTTGCCGGCCATCACACGATGAGCATCGCGTCGCCGTAGCTGAAAAAGCGGTATTTCTCGGCGATCGCCTCGGCATAGGCCCGCATGACGAGCTCATCGCCGCCGAACGTTCGCACCAGCACCAGCAGCGAGGTGCGCGGCAAGTGAAAGTTGGTCAGCAAGCCCTCGACCGCGCGAAACTGGTAAGGCGGGCGGATGAACAGGTCGGTCTCGCCACTCCAGGCGGCCAGTTCACCCGCTTGCGCCGCCGTCTCCAGCACGCGAACGCTGGTGGTGCCGACCGCAATGACGCGACCTCCCGCCTCGCGGGCACGGTAAATTTGCTCGACGGCCGAGGCGGTGATTTCGCCGTGCTCGCGGTGCATGGGATGTTCGCCCAGCGTGGCGCTGCTGATGGGGCGGAACGTGTCGATTCCCACGTGCAAGGTCACGCGCACTGGGCGCACCCCGGCATCGACCAGCCGAACCAGCAATTCATCGGTGAAATGCAGTCCAGCGGTCGGCGCCGCCACCGAGCCGGGCTGGCGCGCATACACGGTTTGATAGCGGCGGCGGTCGTCATCGATCATTTCACCGCCGCGAATATACGGCGGCAGCGGCACCCGACCGACGCGGTCGAGCAAGGCATAGGCTTCGTCGTCCGAACCGGGATGAGCCAACCAAACGCCGCCCGGCTGCTTTTCGATGAGCCGCAGCTCGATGTCGTCTTTGCCGCGGCGGCTGGTGAGCGCGATTGTCTCACCCGGCTTCAGCTTGCCGCGGGTCTTGCAGAGCAGCCGCCAATGCCCGTCGGCATCGGTCGAAAGAAAAAGCCCTTCCCATTGGCCGCCGGTGAGCGTGCGCCTCCCCAGCAGCCGGGCCGGCACCACGCGCGTATCGTTAATCACCAGGCAATCGTTGGGCCGCAACAGATCGGGTAAATCGCGCACGTGGCGGTGCGCCAGCGAGCCGGCGGCCCGATCGACCACCAGCATCCGCGCGTCGCTGCGCTGCGGCAGCGGATGCTGGGCGATCAATTGCCGAGGCAACTCGTAGTCGTATTGGGAAAGCTCAGACATCAATGCGCTTCGCCGTGTTCCTCAAAGTAGAATAAAACAAGGGTGGCCGGGCTTCCAGGGCGGCCGGCTCCGACATCATTCCGCTCCCCGTCATCACAGCCGACTTTGAGCATCACCCCCTCACCTTTGCGCGTGGCACTGTGCATCACCGAACTGGACTTCGGTGGCGCCGAGCGCTGCCTGGCCGAGCTTGCCACACGGCTCGATCGCCGCCGCTTCGCTCCGGTTGTTTACGCACTCTCGGGCGAGCCGCCGGCCGACCGCCCCTCGCTGGCGCCACGCTTGCGCGAGGCCGGCGTCGAAGTTCGTTTTCTGGGCGCGAGACACGCCGGTCATTTCCCGGCGACCGTGCGCCGGCTGGCGCGCTTGCTTCGTGAGCAGCAGGCCGAATTGGTGCAATCGTTTTTGTTCCACGCCAATCTGGTGGCCCGCTTCGCGGCGCGCAGGGCCGGTGTGCGGCACGTGTTGTCGGGCATTCGCGTCGCCGAACGTTCCGCCCGTTGGCACTTGCGGCTCGACCGGTGCACCACACGGCTGGTCGATCGTTATGTGTGCGTAAGCCAGGCCGTGGCCGATTTTTCATCAACCGAAGCCCGCCTGCACCCTGACAAGCTCGTCGTCATTGGCAACGGCATCGACGCCGAGTGCTTTGCACAAGCCGAACCGCTCGACATGACGGCGCTCGGCCTGGCCGCCGAACGCCGCATCGTCACGTTCGTGGGCCGGCTTGATCGCCAGAAGGGGCTGCTGGAGTTTCTGCGGCATAGTCGCCGGTGGCTCGAAGGGTTTCCCACCCACGATTTGCTGCTGGTGGGCGCGGGGCCGCTGGAGAGCGATTTACGGCAAGAAGCCGAGCGGCTGGCAATTTCGTCGCGCGTGCATTTTGCGGGCTGGCGCGACGATGTGCCGCGCCTGCTGCGAGCCAGCGATTTGTTCGTTTTGCCAAGCCAGTGGGAGGGGATGCCCAATGCCTTGCTCGAGGCGATGGCGGCTGGTGTTCCTGTCGTCGCCGCCGATGTCGAGGGCGTGCGCGAGCTGTTGGCAGACGCTGGCGCGCAGCAAATCGCCCCGCGAGGCGATCTCGCGGCATTTTGCGACCGGGTGATCGCGCTGCTGTCAGACCGCCCGCGGGCCGCGCAGCTCGGCGAGCAAAATCGTCGGCGTGCCCAGGACTTCACCTGGCAAACGATGGTCACCGCCTATGAGCGGCTTTTTGAGGAACTTGCCGGCCAGCCAACTTAGTACGACCGGTAAAGCTCGATACTGTGGTCGCTGAGGTAGCCGATGTGCAGCTTCATGCGCAGCGCCTCGGCCTCGGGCGGCCAAAACGACGGCGTCGGCACATAGACTTCCGCACGGGCTTCGACGTGCCCGTCGAGAAACGAAACATTCGCCACCGGGCCGTTGTGCCGGAATTGAGTACCCGGCGCGGCATAGAGATCGTCCGGCCCGTTAATGTAAAAATTTTCGGTGGCCTTCAGCGTGGGATCGCCCGACCAGGGGAGCTGGATCCGCGCGGAATCGGAAAACGCCACGGTGCGGCTGGTGGCGTTGAAGTCGCGCAGCTTTTTGGTGATCTGTTGCGGCGGACTGGGCCAGGTCGAGTAGTCGACATAGCCCAGGTTCAGGTTATAGCCGTAGCCGCCGGTCTCGCCGTTATAGAGATCGGTTATCTCCGTCATGCTCGGGCAATGATAAATGGCGTTGTTTCTCTCGACGAACGGGGCGATTAGTCCGCGCGTGGGCAGCACCTGGTTGGTGGTGTAGTCGACCACGCCGAACCACGTGGTTTGGGTGGGCCACGAATCGGTCAGATACGCCGGCGGCAACACTCCCAACGCATCGTGATACATGAGCGCGGCCAAGGTGTTTTGCTTGAGATGATTGGCGCACTCGGCGCGGCGGGCGCTTTCGCGCGCGGATTGCACCGCCGGCAGCAACAAGGCGACAAGCACTCCTAGGATGGCGATCACCACCAGCAACTCGACCAGTGTAAACGCCTGGCGATCTTTGACACGGTGTGTGTCAGACCGTAGGGCGGGCCGAGCGCCGCGAGTCCCACCTTCCGGCGGCAACCGTTGGCCCGGCAACTGCCGCGTGCTGTCTATCGTCGGTTGAAGAGATGAAAAGAGCCGTGCAACGTAGTTAACCTTGCGATCCATGCGAAATCTGTCTTTCTGCGCAGGTGGCGCTGAGAAAAACTCTGACTCGGTGCGAGCACGCCTGGCGAATGATCTCCGGCGCACGGCGCCACCGCGCGCGAGGCACGGCGGCAGGCAGACAAATAGCCGAGCGCTGCGGCGGCGCGGAAACTGCGCCGCCGCAGGGAGAGCGCGTCAGAAGAGTTTCATGCGAGCGGGCCTTTTTTCCGAGAAAGAGCCGTGCGAAATCCGACTCCAAGGCAGGTCTTCTGGCTTCCGGATCGTCCTACTGGCCGCACCTTCCCGCGACGCCCGGTCAAGCCGTTGAAGCTTGTCGAGCATGGCGCAGTGGTCTTTTGGCGGCGTTCGTCCCCGGTTACAGCGGCTGGAACCGCAACGGAGTTGCACCGTTTTCCCTATTCTTCTCGCGGAGCGACAAGCCCGCGAGACACCCTGTGTCTTTGGCGAGAACTTTACCAGAGGCGTCCAGGCTGTCAAGTGGCGTCGACACCACCCGAGAACGCCGTGTCACATGCGCCTGCCGAGGGCCACGGCGACCTTGCGGCACAAACCAATCGTCTGCTGGAACTGAGCGACATCGAGCGATTGATAGCCGTCGCTCAGGGCGTTCTCGGGGTCGGGATGGACCTCCAGAATGAGGCCATCGGCGCCGGCGGCCACGCTGGCGGCGGCCATCTGCGGCACCAGCCAAGTGTGCCCGGTGCCGTGACTGGGATCGACCACCACCGGCAAGTGCGTCTTGGCGTGCAAGTAAGGCACGGTGGCCAGCGGCAGCGTAAACCGCGTGTGCGACTCGAAGGTGCGAATGCCGCGCTCGCAGAGCATGACGTTGGGATTGCCGCCGTCAAGAATGTATTCGGCGGCCAGCAGCAGCTCTTCCATGGTGGCGCTCGGGCCGCGTTTGAGCAGCACCGGCTGGCGCACCTTGCCGACCGCTTCGAGCAAGCGGTAGTTCTGCATGTTGCGGGCGCCGATTTGCATGACGTCGGCATAGTCGGCCACCAACGGCACGTCTTCGGTTGCCAACACCTCGGTGACCACGGCCAGCCCAGTGGCTTCACGGGCGGCGGCCAGCAGCTTCAGTCCGCCTTCTTTCATACCCTGAAAACTGTAAGGGCTGGTGCGGGGCTTGAAGGCCCCGCCTCGCAGGGCGGTGGCGCCTGCGGCTTTGACGGCAATGGCCGTGGCCAATATCTGCTCTTCGCTCTCGACCGAGCAGGGTCCGGCGATCACGCCGATGTGTTCGCCGCCGACCTTCAGCCCGCCGACTGAGACGACGGTCGGCTCGTTCTTGACTTCGCGGCTGGCGACTTTGTAGGGGGCCAGGATGGGCAGCACTTCGGCCACGCCGGCGCCACTTTCCAGCGATTCTTTCAGCCCGTCGCGCTCGGCCCCGATGGCGGCGATGACGGTGCGTTCGACGCCGCGCAGGACGTGGGCTTTCAACCCCAGGTTTTCGACGCGCTCGACCATGTGGTCGACCTCGGCGGGTTGGGCATTGCGTTTCATGACGACAATCACGTTCGTGTTCCTTGGAAGGCTGCGGTCGGGGCAAGTCGATAAAAAAAGCCCCGCCGACCGCGTGGGTCTCGGGGCTATTGGTTTGCCTGGGGTTGAATCTCGCTGTTACGAGTCTCCTCCGGCCCCGCGACCTTTCGGGGTAAAGTAAAACCAAAACCAGTCGATTGCGTGGCCGGGGTTCATACCGATATTCTGCCTTGCGGTTCGGAGGAACGCAAGTCCGCTGGCCGGAACGCGAGCCTCCTGTAGCCGCCGATTCAGTGGAAGGCATGTGGCACAGCCGCCCTCGGCTGTGATTCGCCGCCTACGGCGGCGTAGTCCGGGACACAGCCGAGGGCGGCGTTGCCACGTGGGTTTTGCCAGCACCACGCTATTAGGACACTACCCGGAACGCAGCCTCTGGGGCTAGCAAGGTGGCGGCGCCCGCAGCGAAATCAACGGGGCGGGAAGAACACAACTTTCGCGGAGCGAAAAGCGACAATGCCGGCCGCGAGGGCCGGGGCTACCTTGCCGGGCGGGGCCGCCTGCGATATCGTCGCTTTCCGATGGAACCTGATATATCCAACTACGATCTGATCGTCGTCGGCGCGGGGCCGGGCGGCTATGTGGCCGCCATTCGCGCCGCCCAGCTTGGCCTGAGCGTGGCCTGTATCGAAAAAGAACCCGCCCTGGGCGGCACCTGTCTGCGCGTAGGCTGTATTCCCAGCAAAGCCCTGCTCGAATCGAGCGAGCTGTTTTACGAAGCCAAAGAAAAGCTGGCCACACATGGCATCCGCCTGCCCCAGGTCGAACTCGACCTGCCCACGCTGCTGGCCCGCAAAGAACAGATCGTTCAGGGCCTGGCCAAGGGCGTCGAAGAGCTACTCAAGAAGAACAAAATCGCTCGCCATCTCGGGCATGGCCGCCTGGCGGGACCGGGCAAGGTGCGCGTCGAATGCTCAGACGGCGCCCGCGAACTCGCGGCCAAGCACATCATGCTCGCCACCGGCAGCAAAGTGCGCGGCCTGCCCGACGTGCCACTCGACGGCCAGCGCGTCGGCACCAGCACCGAGGCGCTTTCGTACCCGGAA
The DNA here is from genome assembly GCA_036379195.1 of Pirellulales bacterium. Lineage (GTDB taxonomy): Bacteria > Planctomycetota > Planctomycetia > Pirellulales > JAICIG01 > JAICLL01. The sequence goes on along the minus strand of DASVHB010000567.1, from coordinate 2,798 downwards.
GTGCCCAAGCACTTGGTGGTGATCGGGGCCGGCGCCATCGGCTTGGAGCTCGGATCGGTCTGGCGGCGGCTGGGGGCGAAGGTGACGGTGCTGGAATATCTCGATCGTATTCTGCCCGAGATGGATCAAGAGCTGGCCGCCGAGGCGCTGAAGATTCTCGCCAAACAGGGGCTGGAGTTTCAGCTTAAATCGCGCGTGACCGCCGCCCGGGCCGAGGGCGATCGCTGCGTGGTGCAATGCGAAGGCGCGCCACCCATCGAATGCGATCGCGTGCTGTTGGCCGTCGGCCGCGTGCCCAACACCGACGAGCTGGGGCTGGAAACCGTCGGCATTCAACTCGACGAACGCGGCCGCGTGCCGGTGAACGACCACTTTGAAACCTCAGCATCAGGCGTGTACGCCATCGGCGATGTGATTCGCGGCCCCATGCTGGCTCACAAAGCCGAAGAAGAGGGCATCGCCTGCGTCGAGCGCATCGTGACCGGCTTCGGGCATGTGAACTACGACGCCATTCCCAATGTGGTCTACACGCAGCCCGAGGTGGCCTCGGTCGGTCGCACCGAAGAGCAGCTTCGGCAAGCGGGCCGCGAATACCGCAAAGGCACGTTTGCCTTTCGCGGCAATGGACGTGCCCGCGTGCTCGGCCACACCGAAGGGCAAGTAAAGATTCTGGCCGACGCCCAGACCGATCGCATTTTGGGCGTTCACATTCTTGGCCCGCGGGCGGGCGACCTGATTGCCGAGGCGGTGGCCGCCATCGAGTTTGGCGCCTCGAGCGAAGACCTTGCCCGAACCAGCCACGCCCACCCCACGCTTTCCGAGGCAATCAAAGAAGCCGCCCTGGCCGTCGCCGGGCGGGCGATTCATCGGTGAGGCGGCGTGATCGGTTGCTTATCCACGGAGATTGAGACCCGATCGGTCTAGCCGGGATTATTCATCCGCCCTCGGGGATATAGCCATGGTGGTCTTACACCAACCCGAAGCGCAAGCGAGGCAAGTCCATTGCTCCTCCTCGCTTGCGCTTTTTAATGTTGCTTTTTTATCTGCCCCGAAGGGGCAAGAGAGAACAGCCAGGGGCAACGCCCCTGGACACGCGCGATGCGCATCTCGGTTGTCAGCCCCAACGGGGCGCGGGATTTGGCCGCGCCGTCCGGCTTTACGTTCCGGCGCCCCGTTGGGGCTGAAGACGGATCGTCGGCCCCCTGGTTCCAGGGGCGTTGCCCCTGGCTATTCTCCCGCGCCCCTTCGGGGCAGGCACGCGAGCAATGCGGCGATTCTGTGACAAACGCCCGTTTTGCCCCGCAATGCGGGGCATGCCGTCTCGTAACACCGGAAAAAGCGCAACACAAAAACTTGCGCTTCGGGTTAGTGTGGGCTGATAAACTATCCGGTCTAGCTCATGGGTCAACCGGATCCAGGCGCTTGGTGCGACTGAGCCTAGCCGCGAACGCGAGAACCGCGAGTAGGTCTTCTCGTTCGAGGTCTTCATAGTCAACCAAGATTTCGCCAATGGTCATCCCCGAACTAAGCAAATCGAGCAGCACCTCCACGGGGTAACGCAAGCCTCGGACGCAGGGCTTGCCGTGGCAGATCGCCGGATCGATGGTGATGCGGGAAAGCAAGCCGCCGCCATTTTGAATCATGATCGCCTCAGGTGCGAAATCCGTGGTTGATGTCTCTTGTGATCAGAATGAACGCGGGAATAGAATGATCCCTTGCGGCTGCGAGGCAAGCGAGTGATCAATGCCGCGCCGCCGGATACACAAGCTTACGGCCGCCGGCGCCGCCAATCAATCATGAGCAACCAATGGCGGCGGGCCAAGGTCGTCTCGGACGAATTCGGTCAGGCGATTCTCCTGCCGCAGGGTTTCCTCGTTGACACAGACGAGGTTTACTTGAAGAAAACGCCGGAGGGTTTCGAGGTCATTCTCCGCGACCCGTGGGAACTCTTTTATGAGGGCGCGGAAGGGTTATCTGACGGCTTCATGGCCGATGGGCGCCAGCAACCGCCGCCGCAAACGAGAACCGGTCTCTGAATCAGGTGTTCTCTATCGGACGAACCAATGCACAGGTTCTTAACCGCCCTAATGGAAAGCGGGCGGGTGGAAGTCTCGGCCAGTGGCGAGGCGCTGGAAGTCGCGGCGTGTGAGACCGACGAAGTGCTGCGCGCGTGCGACGGCGTGGCGCGCCAGCAGCTTGCGTTCACGCCGCCGCCGCTGCACCTGGCGGCTGCCCGCTGGGCCGCTGAACTGCTTTACCGCGCCTGCCAGGCGCTGGTTTATCGCCATCTCGATGCCGCGACGGTCCGGCAATCGCTCGCAGTGCCATGCCCGGCGGCGCTCGACGCTTCGGTCGTTTACTCGGCCGATCTGACGTTGCGTTACGTGCCCGACTTGGCGGCGCTGGCGCGGGGCGTCGCCGCGCACGACGTGCTGGTCGAAGAGCTTCATCGTATCGCCGCCGCCTGGCCGCTGTCGTCGGTGGGCATGCTGACACTGAACGCAGAGCAGCTTGCCGCGGCGGCTCTTGACATCTTCGTGGCCGACGATTGCCTGCGGCAGCTCTACGTCGATCGGGTGATCGCCCGGCGTGATGCCGTGCGGCTGGCCCATCCGGCTGTGGCCGAAGGCGTGCGGCAGGCGCTGGGCATGTATACTGACTTGTGTCCCGAACTGACGAGGTCGTTAGAAGCTTTAACACCAACCCGAAGCGCCAGCGAGGCAAACGGTTAGAAGAATCCTGTAGGGTGGGCCGAGCGCAGCGAGTCCCACCTTCGGGTGACAATACAGCGCGGCAAT
>DASVHB010000566.1:0-3282 GCA_036379195.1 Pirellulales bacterium | reverse complement strand
TCATAAAAGATAAACCATTTTTCACGATGCCTAAGCCGTCCCATCAAACCGTGATTCTCGTCGCCGACGACGATCGCACCATTCGCGCGAACCTGGCGATGTTGCTTTCGGCCGAGGGCTACCAGGTGCGTGAAGCGGAGAATGGCCGGCAGGCCGCCGACGCGCTATCGCGGGCCGAGGTGCGTTTGGCTCTGCTCGACTTGAAGATGCCGGAAATGGGCGGGCTCGAGGTGCTACGGCAGTTCCAAGCCGAACTGGAGGAAACGCCCGTCATCGTCATCACCGCGTTTGGCGGCAGCCAGGCCGCTATCGAAGCGATGAAGCTGGGAGCGTTCGATTACATCACCAAGCCCTTCGACCTGGACGAAGTGCTCTTCACCGTGCGGCGGGCGCTCACGCAGCAATCGCTGATCGCTCAGGTGCGGGCGATGGAACTGGCCCGCGGCGGGCGCGACGACGAACCGATCGACGACGAGTTGCTCGGCCGCACGCCCGCCATGCTGGACGTATTCAAGACCATCGGCCGCGTCGCCGCGACCGATGAACCGGTGCTGGTTCTGGGCGAAAGCGGCACGGGCAAAGAGCTGGTGGCCAGCGCGCTGCACGCCAATTCGCCGCGCGCCAGCGGTCCTTTCATCAAGGTGAACTGCGCCGCGCTGAGCACCACGCTGCTCGAAAGCGAGTTATTCGGTCATGAGCGCGGGGCTTTTACCGGGGCCGTGGCGCAGCGGATCGGACGGTTCGAGCAGGCCCACACCGGCACACTGTTTCTGGATGAAGTGGGCGACATGGATCTCGATATGCAGGCCAAGCTGCTGCGCGTGCTGCAGACCGGTCGCTTCGAGCGCGTGGGGGGCAGCGCGACGGTGGCCACCGACGTGCGAATCGTTGCGGCCACCAACCGCGATCTGGACGCCCTGATCGCCGACGAAAAATTCCGCGAAGATCTTTGGTATCGGCTGAACGTGGTCACCATCAAGCTGCCGCCCTTGCGCGAGCGGCGCGACGATATTGCGTTGATCGCCGAGCGCGTCGTGTTGCGATTAGCCGAAAAATACCGATGGCCGCGGCTGGCGTTGTCGCGTGAGGCGGTTGAATGGCTCACCTTGCAGCCCTGGCATGGCAACGTGCGCGAGCTACAAAACGTGCTGGCCCGTGCCGCGGCATTGGCTCGCGGCCGGGCGATTTTACCCGCCGATCTTACGCCCGCCGCGGCGCCGCCGGCGGCACGCGGTGTGGCGCCTGCCATTTCCCAAGACAGCTTGCTGCTCAGGGACATTTTGGCCGAAACCGAGCGGCGCGTGATCGCTCAGGCCCTCGATCAGGCAAAATGGAACCGCACGCAGGCCGCTCGCCTGTTAGGCATCAGTCGCCGCCAACTCTTCGACAAGATCAGGCAGTACGAACTTCAGCCGCCGCGGTGACGGCCAGTCGACAGGCCGTAGGGTGGGCCGAGCGCAGCGAGTCCCACCGTCTGGCGGCGAAGGCGGCGCGGCAACGATCATGCGGCAAACGGTGGGACTCGCTGCGCTCGGCCCACCTTACCCCGCTTCGTCCGGTTTTTAGACGCTCGTCGCAATCACGTCAGCCGGCAGGCGCGATTCGAGCCTAGCTTCGCTCGGCTCGACCGGGCGCGTCTCGCCGACGAGGAGCCAGAGAAAACCAAGAGCAAATCCCGCGATCCCCGCCAATGTCGCAAAACCGAAATCCTGGCTGGTCGCCTCCACGACGTATCCGGTCAGCAGATTGCTCAGCGAAGCGCCGATGCCGGTGGCCGTCGCCAGAGCGCCCTGCATTAAGTTGAATCGCCCGGTGCCCTGGGTCAGATCGGCAATCGCCAAGACGCCAACCACGCCGATGATGCCCGCGCCGATGCCATCCAGCAATTGGATCGCCACTAACGCGTAAGGGTTTGCGGTGCATGTATAAAGGACACCGCGCAGGGGCAACACGGCAAAGGCAATCAACAGGGTCGGCTTTCGGCCCCACGACTCGGCAAGCCGGCTGGCGAGAACCGCGACGGGAACCATCACGAGCTGGGCGGCGATAATGCAGGCAGACATATAAGCGGCGGCGCCATGGGCGTTTCCCTGCGTGAGTTTTTGTCCCACCAGCGGCAGCATGGCCGCGTTCGCAAAATGAAACAGCACCACCGCCGCGGCGAACGCCAGAATGCGCCGGTCGGTGAGCAGCACGGCAACGGACGCAGCAGGAGGCGAACCGGCGCCGTTCCGGGGCGCGCTTTCGGTGCCCGATTCCCGGGCTTGCGCCGCACCGCGGGCCCGCTCATCATCGATTTCGCCGCCGCGAATGAATGCGGTCGTCGCGGACGCCGCCAAGCACATCACGGCCAGCAGGTAAAAGATGCCCGTGTAGGCGACCGCCATGCCAACCGCCAAGGCCGCAAGCGCCGCGGCGACGTTGCCGGCGTGGTTGAAGGCTTCGTTTCTTCCGGTGCGCCGGGCAAAATGCGCGTGCCCGACTAATCCGAGCGTCACGGCGGCGATCGCGGGCGGAAATACCGCGGCGGCCGACCCCATCAGCATCTGGGCCGCGACGATGGCCGGCAACGTCGGCCATCGCACCATCGTCAGGGCGCCCACGGCGACCGCCAGTGAGGCGATGATGATCGCGGCCCGCTTATGCCGCGTGGCATCGATCAATGCGCCGGCGGGCGTTTGCGCTGCGACCGTGGCGATTCCCATGAGCGACATGGCAATGCCGATTCGTCCCGGTTCCCAGGCCAGCATCGACAGATAGACCGCCAGATAGGGACCCATTCCATCGCGCACGTCGGCCAAGAAAAAATTTAAAGCGTCCAGGGCGCGCAAGCTGTGGGCGGAAGGCGCAGGTTGAGTCATCGGTTCGGGGAATCGCTCGGTTCGCTTGGCGCCAAGGCTAAGAAGCCCTAACACTAACCCGAAGCGTAAGCGAGGCAGTTGCGTAACTCCGCGAATTTCCTCGCTTACGCTTCGGGTTGGTGTGGTTCTGTTACGGCTTCTAAGTAACAAGGCCGCGCACCTGCTAGCAATTATCGCACCGAGCGCGGCTACACCGCCAGCGGAAGGGCACGGAGTCCGTTCCCTACAGACGGCAAATTCTCATCGGGGGCCGCGCGAAGTACAACGGACGAAGAAGAACTTCGGCCTGCGGATCCTTCTCCCGCCCAGAGAGGTTTGTGCATGCTTCCGCCCATGCCTGGGGACATCTCGCCCAACCTTGGGCGCCGCCGCGCCACGCAATCCCCGCAAATCGTGGTGCAAAACGCACGCCGTGCGTCGC
>DASVHB010000565.1:0-10714 GCA_036379195.1 Pirellulales bacterium | reverse complement strand
GTCACCAAGGTCGTCGGCAAGTTCGGCCGGAATGTCGAGGGTGAGGACGCCACCTGGACGCCCTATGACCCGACGCTCAGCAACAAGACGCCGATGAAGGGTGCCCAGATCGTGCTCAGCGGCGAGTATGAGCGGATGCGGACCACCTTCCACGACCTGGGCATCGGCCTGATGCTCGCCACCTTGCTGATCTACTTCCTCATGGTGGCCCTGTTCAAGTCGTACATCACCCCGCTGGTCATCCTTTTCGCCGTGCCCCTGGGCCTGATCGGCGTGGTGCTCATGCTGTTCTTGACCGGCACGGCCATCAACGTGCAGTCGCTCCTGGGCGTGATCTTCATGGTCGGCATCGTGGTCTCGAACACCGTGCTGCTGACCGACTTTGCTCAGCACTTGCGGGTGCAAGAGGGCCTGAGTCCGACCGAAGCGATCCGCAAAGCGGCCTCGATCCGAGTGCGGCCGGTGGTGATGACGGCTTTGGCGGCGTTCTTTGCGCTGGTGCCGATGGCAATGGCGTTTGAGCGCGGCAGCGAGGCCAACGCTCCGCTGGGCCGGGCGGTGATCGGCGGTTTGTTGGCCGCGCTGGTGACGACGCTGTTTTTGGTTCCCGCCCTTTATTCGCTGGTGGTCCGCGGCAGCGTGCCCCAAGCCGCCGAAGCACACGCCGCGTGAGCAGTGGAAGCCCTCAAGATGCGCGAGGAAGCGCGCTCGCAGGTCGTGTCCTAAAGTTGTGTTGCTGATTGGGTAATCTGACACTAATCCGACGCGCAAGCGAGGCAGAATCAGTCCACGGCCTCGCTTGCGCGTCGGGTTCTCGCTTGCGCTTCGGATTAATGTGGGCGAGCGACACAACTCTTAGGACCCTACCCGCTCGCACCGCGAGTTGACAGGACCGCATCGCCATCAAATAATTGCGTCCATGAGCGTTGAGGCGGCCTTGTTGATCCGCGGCGGGCTGTAGATCGGTTTGCCCAGCGACAACGACCTGCCCGAGCGCGCGGTGTACTGCGCCTTGTTGCACATCAGCGCCATCGAAACACTCGCCACGGCCTATTCGGAATGACCAAAACATTTAAAGAGCTTCTCGCCAACAACGAACTTTGCCGCATTTTCTCGGTCGGTCGCCTGATCCATCCGGTGGTGATCGACTTGTTCGGCCTGGCCGGCGGATTTCACGGGTTCTGGATCGATCAGGAACACGTCGGGCTGAGCTGGCAAGAAATCCAGCTCGCAGCCATCTGCGCGCGGGCTAACAACTTCGATTGCTTCGTGCGAATGGCGCCGACGAATTACGCTCAGGTCACACAAAACCTCGAAGCTGGCGCCGGCGGCGTCATGGCCGCCCAGATTCGCTCGGCGGCGCAAGCCGAAGAGTTTGTCACTTGGGCCAAGTTTGCGCCCCGCGGGATGCGTGGCATGAATACTTCGGGCCGCGACGCGCACTATACGCACCTTAGCCAGGCCGAGTTTGCGGCCAGCGCCAACCGCGATCACCTGGTGCTCATCCAAATCGAAACGGCCCAGGCGGTGCGCGAAGTCGAGCAAATTGCGGCCATTGACGGCGTCGATTTGCTGTTTGTCGGTCCGGCAGACCTTTCGCAATCGTTGGGAGTGCTCGGGCAGACCACGCACGCCAGGGTTTGGGAAGCGATCGATCAGGTGGCCGCGGCCTGCCGCAAGCATGGCAAGCATTGGGGCGTCGTTCCCGCCGATACGGAATTTGCCGAACGCGCCTACGACAAGGGCTGCCGGCTGATCTCGCTCTCGACCGATCTGGTGTCGCTGCGCCGTGGCATTGAAGCTACCAAGGCAGCCAATCCCAAGCTGTTCGGCGTTTGAGTGTTGCAAAGAATCGATCGCATTTAGATCATAAAGGCTACTGGTTTAACCGCCAAAAAGGGTGAATGGGTTCCTACCGCCTTTCCCTGTTTTGCCCGCGTTGCATCTCTTAAACCGTGCTCGATCCGGTTAGACGCGAGCTTAGTTAAAAGGGGCATTCCCGGTCGGCTTCGCAAAGCTGTTGAAATTGCTTCAAAGCACTTTCCCAGTCTTTGCCGATTAGCCATCACGTCAGGCTTGTGCCGTCACTCGGCTTTTAAGCATTTTACCGGGTCTACCGTCTGGGCAAGCTTGCAGGCAAAAAGGGATCGTACCGATGCACGACATTCAACGACATCCTACGAGCGCAGCGTTAGCGGGCATCATGGTCGTCTGCCTGGCGTCTTTGGGTTGCCACAGCACCAAGCCGGGCGGCCACGACTGGGCGCCGCCGCCGACCCACTTCGACCCGAAAGTGCCGCCGCCGCCGCTCACCGTGCCCCGCGAGCTGACCAAGACCACGCTGCCAGAATACATCATCGAGCCGCCCGACATTCTGCTGATCGACGCCATCAAGGTGGTGCCTCGTCCGCCGTATCGCGTGGAGACGCTCGACGTGCTGAGCATCCAAGTGCTGGGCACGCTGCCCGATCATCCGATCGAAGGCACCTACGAAGTGCAGCCGGGCGGCTACCTCGATTTGGGTCCGCCGTATGGAACGATCAAAATCGTCGGCCTGCGGTTGGAAGAGGCGATCGCCGCCGTGCGCGAACATCTGAAGCAGTTTTTGCAAGAGCCCGAAGTGACGATCGGGCTGGTGCAGTCGGCAGGCCGGCAGCAAATCGCCGGCGAGCACTTGGTCGGTCCCGATGGCAAAGTGACGCTGGGCAGCTACGGCAAAGTTCACGTCACCGGGCTGACGCAGCAAGAAGCCAAGCAGGCGATCGAGGCCCACCTGGCGTTGTATTTAGAAAACCCGGAAGTGGCCGTCGATGTCTTCGCCTACAACAGCAAGGTGTATTACGTGATCACGCAGGGCGCCGGGTTGGGCGACGGCGTGATCCGCTTGCCGATCACCGGCAACGAAACCGTACTCGACGCCGTCTCGCAGATCAACGGCCTCGACTCGGTGTCGTCGAACCGCATTTGGGTGGCGCGGCCCGCGCCCTACGGAACGGGCTGCCATCAGATTTTGCCGGTCGATTGGTACGCCGTCACGTCGCGCGGCGACACCGCGACCAATTACCAATTGATGCCGGGCGATCGTGTGTTTGTGGCTCACGACCGACTGGTGGCGATCGATACCGCGCTGAGCAAGTTCACGGCGCCGTTCGACCGCATGTTCGGCGCGACACTGCTGGGCACCAACACGGTCAAGAGCATCAAGTTCTTCAATCGGTTCATCGGCTTGGGCGGCGGGTTTTAATGCGTAGGTCGGGCTTGCCAGCCTGACGTTCGATCAACTCCGCGGACAATACTTGGAATTCGAGGTGCGGCATGCTTTCGCGACACGAGCGGCTTTGCCAGGTAAGTGACGAGCGGCGCGGCAAACGCGCCGATCTCCGCCGACGCGGCATACGCTGGTTTGCCTCATGCTTATCGGGCTTGACGCTCGTGGTGGGGTGCAGCCACGTCGATCATCACGGCAAGTGTCCGCCCGCCGGAGATTGCGTGGGATATCCCAGCGGCCTGTGCGCCGGCTATTATCCCACTTGCTGGCGGTTGTGGCCGGCCGAATGTCCAAGCTGCCCGGTCGAACCTGCGGCGGTGGCCGTGCCTGCCGCGGCGCCGCCACCGTTGTCAGCGCCGATCGAAGTTCCTGAAGACGGTTATCTATCGCCCGAACAGGTATCGCCGACGCCCGAAATCGAGCCGCGGCCTGCGCCGCCTACAACTTCCGCGGCGCCCGGGTCGCCGCGCGCTGGGCGGCGGTTGCAACCGATCCGCAGCCGACCGGTGCCGCGAGTGGACGATTCGACCAGCGCGGGCCCGCCGCCGCGGCCAATCGCCCAGGCCGCTCCGCACGCCGAGCCTGCCGTTGGGATGACTGCGAGCGAGATCCCCCACGCGACGGCCGTTCGCGTGGTGGCCGAAGTGCGATCTTTGCCGCCGGTGCAAGAAGTGCCGGCGGTGCGGCCCGCCGCGACGCGCGTCTCGCCGCCGCCCGCCGATTGGGGCCGTTTGATCGCCGAGCTTCCCTCGGCCAAGCCGATCGAACCTGCCGCGCCAGCCATCATCGGCCCAGTCATGCCGAAATCGCCATCTGCTCAGCCGGCGGTCCGCCCGGTGCAGCGCAAGGCAATCGCGCCAGAGCCTACCTTCCAGCCGACCGTGCGAGCGGTGGGCCCCGTGCGAAGGTAAATGGGCGACTCGCTAGTGCTTTGTCATTGCTTAAAGTTGGAGTTGGCGACTGGTAGGGTGGGCATTGCCCACCATGAGGTTTAAGGTGGGCAATGCCCACCCTACGGTTCGTGACCGACCCTAATTCTAAAGCTGGACAAAACACTAGCCCGGGTATTCATTAACCCCTGGAAGTCCACCGCGTAAGCGAGGGACGATGGCCGGCTTTCCCTCGCTCAGGCGTCGGGCTTCCAAGTGCCTCGCGCTAAGGCGCGCGCCGGGCGACCGACAGCGCCTGCTGGGCAGGCACTTCGGCCCGCAGCGTCAAACGAAACCAACCATCGGCCAGCGAAGGGATCGGCGACAGCCGGGGTCCACTCGTACTCGGCTGTGCCAGCCAATCGACCACCGCGGCCGAGAGCGGCTCGCCGGTCAGTTGGCGAGCCACTCCGCCCACGCCGTCGCGCAGCCACGCGCCCCAGAGCTGCAGCCATTGCGAGACGCCGATGGCATGTGCCGGGACCGCTAAAACCGCCGCATCACCATCGTCTAAAGCGACGGGTTGATCGCGCTCAGCCGCACGCGCCGGCATCACTCTGGCATAAAACCGCTGGTGCGTCGTGTAAAACGATAGCCGCCGCGATGCCAAGGCGTCTCCGCGCAGCCAACGGCTGGCCAGCAACACATTGGCCTGCTCGATCGGGCCTGCGCACCGTTGATCGAACGAACGGCTCAGATCGCGCTCGGCATGACGCGCGGCAATGGCGTCGGCCGCGTCGTGCGACGCTTGCACGCGCCGCCAGCCGAGGCGACGTGCGAGCCAGCCGCGCACGCCAGGCCATTCGGTGTCGACTGCGGTGATCACCGAATGGGTCTCTGCACGGCAGGTTGCAGGCTGCGACGCAAGGCCCGCATCGTCGAGAAAAAATCGCTTCGTCAATGTGAACGTCGTGATGGCTTCGCTATGAACGATCACGGGCGGCGACTGCCCGGTGGTCGCCGATCGGGCCGTGCCTTGCAACACCATCTCGAAGACGGCGCGCTCCGCATGGGGCACCAGCCTCAGATGGGTCGTTGCGGTCACCCTCGCGTGTCCCTCGAGCGGCACGCCCAAAATGGTGTCGCGCACCAGCAGCGATTCGCCGACCGGTTGACGAACCAGGTCGTCGAGCAGCGCCGCCGATACGTGCAGTTGAACATGGTTGAGCCAAGACGGGGGCACCTGGGCCGGAGCGGAGCGCGAAAACCATCCCGCGACGCACGCGATCGAGCACCCTAAGGCGCAAAGTCTTCGGCCGATCATGGCACGATACCCGACAAGAGCCGCACGGCGGCGGCCGGAACCATGCACGCCGCCTCGCTCTCAACCTAATCCTACTCCGCCCAGCGGCGGGGGCAATCGCCGACCCCACGAATCCGCCGCTTTGCCGCTGTCCGCCGCGCGGGCCGGAAGGCTTTTGCCATTTAGGAGGCAGGGCGGCTTCGTTACGAATGTTCCGCGGCATTCTACCTTTTCGCAGCTCAATTTTGGTATAATGGCTTAGATGAGCGACCGCCAAAACATCGCCGTAATGGACGACCTGTTGAGCCCGCTGACCGCGTGCTTTACGCCTGAAGTGGCCAGCCGTATTGCTGGGTTACGAGCCTCGCCGGAGGTGCAAGCACGACTGGACCGCTTAGCCGACAAGTGCAGTGAAGGGACGCTTACCGCTGACGAGCGTTTGGCGTATGAGGCCGCCGTCCGGGCAGTGAATTTTATCGGAGTTTTGCAGGCGCAGGCGCGGGCCATGCTCGCCGAACAGCCAGCTCCGGAATAAGAGCCTGAGATGCCTCATGCCGATCGACGCCGCCCTTCGCCGCCTCGTTCGCCAGCGTGCTGGGTACTGTTGTGAGTATTGCGGGTTGCGCCAAAATGAACTGCCTTTTGTAACGTTTCATATTGAGCATATCTTGCCCCGACAGCATGGCGGCGGCGACGAGCCAGAGAATCTTTGCGAAGCCTGTCACTGGTGCAATCTGAACAAGGGCCCTAATCTGGCGACGCTCGTGGATGGCCAGCTTGTTCGGCTGTTTCATCCACGGCAAGACGAATGGGCTGAGCACTTTGGGAGGCGCGGCGATGAAATCATCGGTTTGACGCCGATTGGGCGAGGCACAGCGCGGTTGCTCGACATGAATGATGATGACAGGCGGAAGATTCGCGCTGCTTCTGCGAAAGCATAGTTCGCACCGCCAGAAGCTGCCCGAGCGTGCTAGTCCCAGCGGATGACTAGATCCCCCGTATCGACCTGCGCCCCCGGTTCGACCAGGACTTCGGCGATCTGCCCCTCGCGCTCGGCATACAGCGTCGTCTCCATTTTCATGGCCTCCATTGTCAGCAGCTTTTGGCCGCGGGCCACGGTATCGCCGGGCTTGATGGCCACGTTGACCACCATGCCGGGCATGGGGGCACCCACCTGCTTCGGATCGCCAGGGTCGGCCTTGGCGCGGCGAGCCACCGCCTCTTCCAGCGACGTGTCGCGCACCGTCACGTCGCGTGGCTGGCCGTTGAGCTCAAAAAAGACCGTGCGGCGGCCGTCGGGCTGCGGATCGCCGATCGTCAGGAACTTAATAATCAGCGTCTTGCCCGGCTCCAGCTCGACGCTCATTTCTTCGTTGGGTTGCGGGCCGTACAAGAAGACCGGCGTGGGCAGAATGCTGGTGTCGCCGAATGTTTCCTGATGCCAGACAAAATCGTTGACCACCCGCGGATAGATCAGGTACGAAACGATTTCGCGCCGCGTGGGCCGGCGGCCGAGCCGCTTTTGCAGTTCGGCGGCGGTGGCCTCGAAATCGGCCGGCGGCAGCGTGGCGCCGGGTCGCTTCTTCAGCGGCTTTTGTCCGCGCAGAATCCGCTCTTGCACGCGCAGCGGAAAACCGCCGGGCGGCTGGCCCATGCGGCCCGAGACGAGATCGACCACCGATTCGGGAAACGACAGCTCACGCCCCGCGTCGAGCACGTCGTCGACCGAGAGCTGATTGGCGATGAGAAACAATGCCATGTCGCCCACCGCCTTTGATGAAGGCGTCACCTTCACAATGTCGCCAAACAGTCGGTTGACGTCGGCATACATGCGACAGATGTCGTGCCAGCGCGGTCCCAGGCCGATGGCGCGGGCCTGCTGAAAGAGATTGGTGTATTGCCCGCCGGGCATTTCGTTGTGATAGACCTCGGCGGTGCTGGCCATCATGCCGGTCTCGAACGGCACGTAAAACTCGCGGACCGCTTCCCAGTAATTAGCCGTCTGCTGCAAGTGCTCCGGATCGAGCTTCGTCTCGCGTGGCGTGAAGCGCAGGGCCTCAACTACCGAGTTCAAGTTCGGCTGCGAGGTGAGCCCCGAAAGCGGGGCCATCGCCGCGTCGGCAATGTCCAGATCGACTTCCGCCGCTTTCAAGATCGAGGCCGCTTGCACGCCGCTGGTGTCGTGTGTGTGGAAGTGAATGGGAATACCGACCTCTTGCTTCAGCGTGCGCACCAGCAACTCGGCGGCGTAGGGCTTGCACAGGCCGGCCATGTCTTTGATGGCCAGCAGATGGGCGCCCATTTTTTCTAGTTCTTTGGCCAGCTCGACGTAGTACTTCAGATCGTATTTCGTGCGGCTGCCATCAAGCACGTCGCCGGTGTAGCAAATGGCCGCTTCGCACAAGGCGCCGGTGGAAAGGACCGCGTCCATCGCCACCCGCATATTCGGCAGCCAGTTGAGCGAGTCGAAGATGCGAAATACATCGATGCCCGCCGATGCCGATTCTTCGACAAACGTCTGCACCACGTTGTCGGGATAATTGGCGTAACCCAGCGCGTTCGAGGCCCGCAGCAGCATCTGGAACAAGATGTTGGGAATCTTCGCCCGCAGATCGGTCAGCCGCTGCCAGGGACATTCCTTGAGAAACCGCATGGCGGTGTCGAACGTCGCCCCGCCCCACATCTCGATCGAAAACAGTTCATGATGCCGCCGGGCGTAGGTCTCGGCGATGGCCAGCATGTCGTGCGTGCGCAGCCGCGTGGCCAGAAGCGACTGATGGGCGTCGCGGAACGTGGTGTCGGTGATCAGCAGCCGCTTCTGGTCGAGCACCCAGCGGCTGAACTTCTCGGCGCCCAAATCGAGCAAACGGTCTCGGGTGCCTGGTGGCAGCGGCTGAGCGTGATCGAGCGCGGGCAGTGGCGCCGGCTCGCGGCGCACGTTGGGCGGGCGCTGCTTGACCAGGGCGTGCCCGTTCACCAGCACGTCGGCCAGATAGCCGAAGAGCTTGGTCGCCCGGTCGCGGCGCGCCACAAACTGAAACAGCTCGGGCGTCTCGTCCAGGAACCGTGTGGTAAAGCCCCCCGCCAGAAACTTGGGGTGCGTAACCAGGTTGATCAGAAACGGAATGTTGGTCTTCACGCCGCGAACACGGAACTCTTGCAGACAGCGCTCCATGCGGCGGGCGGCTTCGAAAAAGCGATTGCCGCTGGTGACAATCTTGACCAGCAACGAGTCGTAATAGGGCGTGACCATCGCGCCCGAGAAGGCGGTGCCGGCGTCGAGCCGCACGCCCGGCCCGCCGGTCGAACGATAGTGAGCCACGCGACCATAGTCGGGGCGGAAATTGTTCAGCGGGTCTTCAGTGGTGATGCGGCATTGAATGGCGTAGCCGCGAGTGCGAATCGCCTCTTGCGAGCCCAGCCCGATTTCGGGGTCGTCGAGCGGCCGGCCCTGAGCGATCAGCAATTGGCACTTGACCAGGTCGACGCCGGTAATCTGCTCGGTGCAAGTGTGCTCGACCTGAATGCGCGGGTTGACTTCGATGAAGTAAAACTCGCCGGTGTCGGAATCGACCAGAAACTCGACCGTGCCGGCGCTTTCGTATTGCACGGCGCGGCCCACGGCCAAGGCCGCCTGGCAGATGGCGTCGCGCAACTTTCCATCGAGATTCAACGCCGGGGCGATCTCGACCACCTTCTGGTGCCGCCGCTGGATCGAACAATCGCGTTCGTACAGATGCACCAGCCGCCCGTGCTGGTCGCCCATCAACTGCACTTCAATGTGCCGTGGCCGCGCAATGTATTTTTCCAGGAAGACATCGGGGCTGCCAAAGGCCGCTTTCGCCTCGCGCTGGGCCTGCTCGAGCGAACCGGCCAGGTCTTCGGGACGGTTGACCACCCGCATGCCGCGGCCGCCGCCCCCTTTGGCCGCCTTGAGCAGCACCGGGTACACCAGCTTGTCGGCCAATTGCCGCGCTTGCTCGATGTTTTCTAGCGGCCGTTCGCTGCCGGCCAACACCGGTACGCCCGCTTGCTGGGCGATCTGGCGGGCGACGATTTTGTCGCCAAGCTGCTCGAGGATGCGCGGCGGCGGGCCGCAAAAAATGATACCCGCCGCCTGGCAAGCGCGGGCAAAGTCGGGATTCTCCGACAAGAAGCCATAGCCGGGGTGGATGCCATCGACCTCGTAAAGCGTGGCCAGCTCGATGATGCCTTCGATGTCCAAATACGCGCGGATAGGTTCGCCCGGCCGGCCCACTTGGTAGGCTTCGTCGGCCTTAAAGCGGTGCAGGGCGAAGCGATCTTCGTGCGAATAGATGGCGACCGTGCGAATGCCGAGTTCATGCGCGGTGCGAAAGACCCGCGTGGCGATTTCGCTACGATTGGCGACGAGCAGCTTTCGGATATTGGGCATCGGCGGAATTGGGTGAATCGAGACGGAACGCCAATGTAGCAACGCGGGCGGCGTGGCGGTAGGGTGGATTCCTGCATCGAATGACTGCCTTTGTACTCTGCGGTGGCTGGGGCAGAGCCGCGCAAAAGTGCATCATCCTGTCGCACCGCACTTTCGCGGCGATGCCCCGGCGGGCTCACTGCGGCGCCGGCCGGGCCACGAAGCAAAAGAACCGCTAATCTACGGCGACTCAATCGCGTACCGCCAGCGGGCGGTGCGCGCCCCCGACGCCGCGCGGCGCGCGGCACGAACCTGCAAGACGCCTGCCTCGACACCGAGCGACGCGCCGTCAGCTTCGGCCGACACTAACCGCAACCTCCCACCGGCGAAAATGGCAACGCCGTCTGCGATCGCCGCGTCGGCAGCCGCGCGATAGCTGCTGCCCAACCACTCGGCCTCGCCGCTGAGTCGGCAGGCGGCGTCAAACACCAACCGGTTTTCAAACGGCTCGACGCTGAGCGACCAATGGCTGCGGCCAGCCCGACCCACCAGCAGGGCCACTTGCCGGCCGTCGGGTTGCCGCTCGACGTGCAGTTCTTGCAGCGGCGGGCTGGGCGGCCAAGGATGATCGCCATCGCCTTCGATCGATTCCAGCAACAACCGCCGTTCACCGCCCTTTCCGGTGAAAATCTGATGCGCGTATCGTTCGGCGGCTCTGCGGAATTCGATCGTGAGCAGGCCGGCTTCGAGCATTATCAAGTCAGTCATTTGGCGAAGGATTCCTAACGAAATCGCCGCAGGGCGGGCCCAGCGCAGCGAGTCCCATCTATGGTTCGAACAACGTTACATGGCGATGCGATCCGGTGGCTGGGGCAGAGCCT
>DASVHB010000564.1:0-4843 GCA_036379195.1 Pirellulales bacterium | reverse complement strand
CTATTAAAAGGCGTGGAGCCGCAAGCCAAATCGCCTGCGGCCTCGCTCAAGTCGATCGTCACGCGGCCAGGTTTTGAAGTGGAGCTAGTCGCCTGCGAGCCGCTGACGATGGACCCCGTGGCGTTCGCCTGGGGCGGCGACGGCAAGTTGTGGGTCGTCGAAATGGCCGATTATCCGTTGGGCTGCGAAGGCGGAGGGCGCGTGCGTTTCTTGGAAGATCGCGACAGCGACGGGCATTACGATGCTTCGACTCTGTTTCTCGACGGCCTGAACTATCCCAACGGCGTGATGCCTTGGCGTAAAGGCGTGCTGGTCACCTGCGCGCCGGAAATTTTTTACGCCGAAGACAGCGACGGCGACGGCCGGGCCGATGTGCGGCGCACGCTCTATCGCGGCTTTGGCGAAGGCAATCCGCAGCACCGCGTGAACGGGTTGCGATACGGCCTCGATAACTGGATCTACTGCGCCAACGGCGACAGCGGCGGGGGCATCGAGTCGCTGACGACCGGCGACAAAGTGAGCATCAACGGTCGCGACTTCCGCATCAAGCCCGACGAAGGACGCATCGAGGCGCAGACCGGACAGAGCCAGTTCCAGCGCGAGCGCGACGACTGGGGCAACTGGTTCGGCAACAACAACTCGAACCCGATGTATCACTTTGTGCTCGACGACCGTTATCTGCGGCGCAACCCGCACCTGGCCGCCGGCGATCCGCGGGTGCAGGTCTCGATGGCGCCGGGTGCCGCGCCGGTGTTCCCCGTCAGTCGCACGCTCGAACGGTTCAACGACCAGAACGCTATCAACCGTTTTACGTCGGCGTGCAGCGCCATCGTGTATCGCGACGATCTATTTGGTCCCCAATTCGTCGGCAACTCCTTCGTCTCCGAGCCGGTACACAACCTGGTGCATCGCGAAGTGGTATACGCCGAGGGTGTGACGTTCCACAGCCGCCGGGCCGACGACGAGCAGCGTAGCGAGTTTCTGGCCTCGACCGACAACTGGTTCCGGCCGGCGATGATCCGCGTTGGACCGGACGGCGCACTGTGGATCGCCGACATGTATCGCCACGTGATCGAGCACCCGGAATGGATTCCCAAAGATTGGCAAGCCCGGCTGGATTTGCGGGCAGGCCACGACAAGGGCCGCATCTACCGGGTGTTTCCGGTCGGTTCGCAGCCGCGAGCTTTGCCGCGCTTCGATAACCTTTCGATCGACGAGTTGGTCGCCGCGCTCGACAGCCCCAGCGGCTGGCAGCGCGACCTGGTGCAGCAACTGCTGATTGAGCGCAAAGACGAAGCGGCCGTTGCACCGCTGAAAGTGCTCTTGCTCGACAATCAAAAGCCGCCGCTGGCACGACTGCACGCGCTCTGTACGCTCGATGGCATGAAGGCGCTCGACGCCGGTTTGCTGCGCGACTCGCTCGGCATCCATCCGGGCGTCGATCGCCACGTCGTACGACTGTCGGAGCCGCTGCTGGACGCGTCGCCCCAGCTTGCCGAGGCCATCGTAGAACTTGTCGAAGCCGATGATGCGCAGGTCTTGATGCAATTGGCGTATTCACTGGGCGAGTGGCATTCGCCGGATGCGGGCCAGGCATTGGGGCGATTGGCGCTGACTGCCGAGCCGAAGGGCCAAGAATATCTGGTCACCGCCATTCTCAGCTCGGCAAACGGCGCCAATCTGGCCGCGCTGGTCGAAATGGTTTTTGCCGCCGAGAACGGGCTCGATTCGCAAGACGACCTCGTGCGGCGATTGGCGGCGTTGCCGGTGTTGATGGAAAACGACGAGGCCACATTAAAGCTCTTGCAGGCCATCGGCCGGCCGCTCGACGCGGGTGTTGCCCGGTGGCAGTTCACGGCCCTCGAGGGATTTCTCGATGGCGTGGGTCGCTCGCGTAGGGCGGGCACTGCCCACCAAAACGACCGGCTCGCGTCGCTGGCCGAAAACGCCCCGGAACCCGTCAAAGACGCGCTGGCCGGACTCAATACACTCTTTGCATCCGCGCGGAAGACCGTCCGCGATGCCGACGCCGCCGAAGACGAACGGCTGCGCGCCATGCAGTTGCTCGGTCAAACGGCGAAAGACCGCGATGCGGATATCGCGCTGTTGGCCAGTCTGCTTTCGCCCCAAAACTCCAGCCGCCTGCAATCGGCCGCCATCGCCGCGCTGGCGACGACCGGCGACCCGCAGGTGCCGGCGGCCTTGCTTGGGGGCTGGCAAGCCTACGGTCCCGAGCTGCGCGGCCAGGTGGTCGATGCATTGCTGGCCCGGCCGAAATGGATCGAGCGATTGCTGGAAGAAGTCCGCGAGCAGCGCGTGCCGGCGGTCGCGCTCGACGCCGCCCAGCGGCAGCGCTTGCTCGACCATCCTGATGAAGCGATCCGAAACGCCGCGCGTGAGTTGTTGGCCGGCTCGACCGATCGCAACCGTCAAAAAGTTGTCGAGCAATATGGCGCGGCGGCTACGCTTTCGGGCGATGCGGCCCACGGCGCCACCGTGTTCAAGAAGAGCTGCGCTTCGTGCCACAAGCTCGACGGCGTCGGACACGCGATCGGCGCCGATCTTTCCGCGCTGACCAATCGCTCGCCCGAGGCCATGCTGGTGGCCATCTTCGACCCCAGCCGAGCCGTGGAGGCGAAGTTCTTGAATTACACCGCGATCACCGACGACGGCCGCACGTTCAACGGCATCCTGGCTTCGGAGGCCGGTAACAGCGTCACGCTGCTGGCCGCCGACGGCAAGGAAATCCGTCTGCTGCGAAGCGAGATCGAAGAGCTGGCCGGCTCGAACAAGTCGCTCATGCCCGACGGGCTCGAAAAGGACCTCACCCTGCAAGACACCGCCGACCTGCTGTCCTACCTGAGCGGATTTAAGCCGCCGCGAAAGACGTTCGCCGGCAACGAACCCAAGATGGTCGAACCGGAGCAACTGCGGGGAGAGTTTTGGCTATTGGCCGACGCCTGCGAGATTTATGGCAAAACGCTGATCTTCGAGCCGAACTATCGCAACCTGGGCTATTGGCAAAGCGACGACGATCACGCCATCTGGTCGCTGAACGTCAAGCAGCCGGGCAAGTACGCCGTGTCGCTCGACTATGCCTGCGACAACGGCGCCGCCGGCCAATCGCTGGTCGTAGAAGTGGCGGGGCAGCGGCTGACGGCCGCGGTGCGCGGCACCGGTAATTGGGACACGTATCGCCAGCTCGCGTTGGGCAAGGTGGAGTTGCCCGCTGGACCCACCCAATTGACCATCCGTCCCGAAGGCCCACTCAAAGGCCCGCTGATTGATCTGAAGTCCATCCGCCTCCGCCCCGCGAAATAGCACAGCACACATGGCGGTGGGCCAAGCGCAGCGAGCCTCACCGCTATTCGGATGGAACCGCGATTTGGGAGGAGATAGGGAGATGGAAGGGCGATGGGGAGATGTCGAAGCATGAAAAAAGACATGCCGAGCGCAGTTGAGGATGCAATCATTCTCTTCTTCCATCCCCTTATCTCTTCGTTATCCCCCTATCTCCTCGGCTGAAGCGTGGACTCGCTTGCGCTCGGCCGACCCTAGAGCGAAACACCAGCCACCAGCCACTCGTCACTCGTCACTCGTCACTCATCCCATGCAAAGCCTCTTTCCCGAACTCGAACCCGAACCCGAGAGCGACCGCGTGTGGTCGGTCTTCGAACTGACTTCGCAGGTCAAGGATTTGCTGGAGTGCAATTTTCCCGAAGTGTGGGTGAGCGGCGAGATCTCGAATTTTTCACGCCCGCAGTCGGGCCACTGCTACTTCACGCTTAAGGATGAGCGGGCGCAGATTCGCGCGGTGCTGTGGCGCACGTCCGCGGCGCGGTTACGTTTCGAGCTGCAAGACGGGCTGGAGGTGGTCTGCCAGGGGGCGCTGGAAGTCTATGCCCCGCGCGGCACGTATCAATTGGTGGTGCGGCAGATCGAACCCAAAGGCATCGGCGCGCTGGAGCTGGCCCTGCGCAAGCTCAAAGAGCGGCTGGCGGCCGAAGGGCTGTTCGACCCCGCGCGCAAGCGCCCACTGCCGCGGTTTCCGCGACGAGTGGCGTTTGTCACCAGCCCGACGGGGGCGGCCATACGCGATTTTCTCGAAGTGCTGCGGCGGCGGTGGAAGGGCGTCGATGTGCTGATCGTGCCGGTGCGCGTGCAGGGCGATGGAGCGGCGCGCGAGATCGCCGCGGCCATCGAGCTGGTCAATCGCCTGGCCGAGCCGGTCGATTGCCTGGTGGTGGGCCGCGGCGGCGGCAGTCTGGAAGATCTGTGGGCGTTTAACGAAGAGCCGGTGGTGAGGGCGATTTACGCTTCGCGCATTCCGGTGGTCTCGGCCGTCGGGCATGAGATCGACGTCACGCTTTCCGACCTGGTGGCCGACGTGCGAGCGCTCACGCCCAGTGAAGCGGCCGAACTGGTGGCGCCGGCCGCCGACGAGATCTCCGCGGCCCTGCGCGGGCAGCGGCAGCGGCTGTTGGTGGCCTTGCGCCGCCGGGCGGCTTTGATTCGCACGCGGTTGGAATCGCTCGCCGGTCGGAGGCCGTTTCGCAAGCCGTTCGACCTGGTTCACGACCTTGCCCGGCGGCTCGACGAGTTTTCGTCGCGTGGCACCCGCTCATTGCGGCAGCGGCTGCAAACCGCCCGCCGGCAGGCCGACGGCATGGCGACGCACTTGGAATCGCTCAGTCCCTTGGGCGTGTTAGGCCGTGGCTACAGTCTCACGCAGCGCACGGGCGATGGCCAGCTCATACGCGATGCCGCCGCCCTATCGCCTGGCGAGCTTGTGACCACTCGCTTTTTCCGCGGCCGCGCCATCAGCCGCGTGGAACGAGTGGAG
>DASVHB010000563.1:0-8663 GCA_036379195.1 Pirellulales bacterium | reverse complement strand
CCCAGCCGCTCGCCAGCGCGCTCAAAATCTGACTCAAACTTCAGGCACTCGGCCAGCGTGGCCGGCGACTCGCCCAGCCGCCCGCGATGTTTGGCAAAACCGCCGATCCGCCGTTCCCATTTTTTGAAGGCGGTCTCCCAGGCGGCATCGTCGGCAAACAGGCTCGCAAGGTCCCAGGTGTCGGCCGCGCGCACCTGGTTGCGGCGAGGCAGTGATTTTACTTTTGGCATATCATGCTTAGTGTTTGAAATGCCGCCGGCCGGTGAAGATCATCGCCAACTGGTGTTCGTCGCAAGCGGCGATCACTTCGTCATCGTTGCGCGAGCCGCCCGGCTGGATGAGCGAGGTAACGCCCGCCGCGGCGGCGGCTTGAATCGAATCGGCAAACGGGAAGAAGGCGTCGGAGCCCAGCGCCGCTCCGGCGGCCTTGTCGCCGGCCTTGGTCAGCGAAATCTGCACTGAGTCGACGCGGCTCATCTGCCCGGCCCCCACACCCAGCAGCGCTTGCTCCTTAGCCAGTACGATGGCGTTTGATTTCACGTGCCGCACCATCGTCCAGGCAAAACGCAAGTCGGCCAGTTCCGCGTCGCTAGGGGCGCGGCGGGTGACGACTTTCCATTCGCTTTCGGGATCGGGCGAAACGTCGGCCTCTTGCACCAACAGTCCGCCGGCCAATCGCCGATAGTCCCAGCGCGGCAGCTCGGCCCGCAACGGCGACCCTGGTGGCAGGCTCAACTCCAGCAACCGCACATTGGCTTTCCATTTGGGCCGCGTCGTCAGCAAGTCGAACGCTTCGGGCGAGAAGCCGGGGGCGACAATGGCTTCGATAAACCTGCCCGGCTCGATCAGCACCTCGGCGGTGGCGGCGTCGAGCGGGCGATTGAACGCCAGCACCGAACCGAACGCGCTGAGCGGATCGCCGTCGAGCGCGCGGCGGGCCGCCACCGCCAGCGCCTCGGCGCACGCCGCGCCGCAAGGATTGTTGTGCTTGATGACCACCGCCGCCGGGTCGGCCAGCATGCGTACGATCGCCAGGCCGCTATCGAGATCGAGCAGATTGTTGTACGAAAGTTCCTTGCCGTTGCGCTGCCGGGCCGAAATCAGATTGTCGCCGCCGGAAATGGGTTCGGCATAAAGCGCCGCTCGTTGATGCGGGTTTTCGCCGTAGCGAAGGGTTTCTTTAAGCCGCAGTTCCAACCGCAAGGTCTCGGCAAACGGTTCCGCCGCCGCCGCTTGCCCGGCGGTGCGCTTGAAGTATGCGGCGATCGCCCGGTCGTAGCGAGCGGTGTGGGCGAAGGCGTCACCCGCCAACCGCCTGCGCAATTCGAGCGTGGTCGCGCCGCCGCTCTTCACGGCCGCCAGAATCTCGGCGTATTGCGTCGGGCAGGTGGCCACGGTCTCGAAGGCGTGGTTTTTGGCCGCGGCCCGCACCAGCGAGGGACCGCCAATATCGATCTGCTCGATCGCGTCGGCGTCGCTCACGCCCTCGCGGGCAATGGTTTGCTCGAATGGATAGAGATTCACCACCACCAGCTCAAAGGTAAGAATGCCATGCCGCCGGAGTGCTTCCAGGTCTTCGGCATGGTCGTGCCGGCACAGAATGCCGCCGTGAATTTTGGGGTGCAGCGTTTTGACGCGGCCATCGAGCATTTCGGGAAAGCCCGTGTATTCGGCCACGTCGCGCACCGCCAGCCCTTCGGCTTCCAGCGCGCGGCGGGTGCCGCCGGTGCTGAACAGTTCGACGCCCTCCGCCGACAGCCCCCGGGCAAAATCGGCCAGGCCTGTCTTATCGCTAACGCTGAGCAGTGCTCGTTGAATGCGTGGAGAGTTCAAGAATGGTAGCTAATTAAGTGTCGATACGAAGGTTCAGGAAAGCGTGGCGAACAGGCCACCGTAGACATCACGCTCCGCGTGATGGCCCTCATCACGCGGAGCGTGATGTCTACGGTGGCTGTGGGGTATTCGGCCTTCCCTGGCCGAATGCCACGCCAGAGTATTCCAGTGGTTTATCCGATACGCAAGGGACCATGCAACCCTTTTTGCCGCACCATGCAACCCTTTTTGCCGCAAGGGGGCGGCCTGCGTTGGTTGCAAGGTATCGGACATCGGACGTAGAATACTGATATGGATGCCATCGCCATTCAATACGAAGCCTCCATTTTCGAGCGACTAGTGATCCCTTCTGAATCAGCCCGCGCTGTCTTATCGCTACGCTTCGCACCCGACGATGAATCGCGCATGCGGGAGCTTATGGACAAAAACAATCGTGGGACAATTACCTCCGATGAGAAGGCGGAGATGGAGGCATTTCGCCGAATTGGGTCATTTTTGGCAATTGCCCAGGCGAAAGCCAGGCTAGCGCTGCAACAAGATGGCAACGAATCAAGCGCATCATGAACGACGCGCTTCGTGCCCTCGTCTGGCGACGCGCGGAGAACCGCTGCGAGTACTGCCGCATGCCGCAGCCATTCGATCCGTTGCCGTTTGGAGTCGACCACATCCGGCCCCACTATCATCACGGTCCAACCACCGCCGATAACCTTTGCCTCTGCTGCTTTCACTGCAATACGTTCAAATCGGTGAACATAGCAGGTTACGACCCGGAGACGAATCAAATCGCCAAGCTGTTCGATCCCCGGCACGATGTCTGGTCCGAGCACTTCGAACTTCGGGATGGCCGAATCACCGGAAACTCGGCGATAGGACGCACAACTGCGGATGTGCTGCGGTTCAACTTGCCCGAGCGCGTCGAGCACCGTTGCCTTTTGGGAGAATTGGGAGCGTTTGAGCCTTAGGATGACTGTCTGCGAAGAATATAAGCCCTTAATGTCGCGTCTTGACACTGATCAAGATATTGCTCACCCAGGGCGCGGCGATCGCCCCGAGCAAGAATAATCCCACACAAGGAACCACCAGCAGGCTCAACGGCAATGCCACCAGGTCGGGCAACAGCCCTAGCGGAATCATGGCCAGGCCGCCCACCGCCGCCAGCGCGATGGTGTACCAGGTCATCAACGTGCGCGGCTTCCCCCGATCGCAGCGGTAAATGGCCGAAACCGGAATGCACAACAGGCCAAAGACGATGGCGGCAAATCGGGCCTCCAGATC
Organism: Pirellulales bacterium; assembly: GCA_036379195.1. Classification (GTDB taxonomy): domain Bacteria; phylum Planctomycetota; class Planctomycetia; order Pirellulales; family JAICIG01; genus JAICLL01. Next base: position 5,555 of record DASVHB010000563.1, on the reverse strand, counting down.
GCCCGTCGCCAGATAAACGGCCAGTGCCGCCAGCGCCGGCCCCAGACAACACGCCAGCCAGTTCGAGGCGATCACCTGCTCGCGCGACAGTGCCAACCGCCCGAAGCGGTTCAGCCGCAGCAGCAGGTTGAACAGCGGATCGGCGATCCAGGTCATCAGCCCGAACACGATATAGGCGATCGTCAGCGGCGTGATCCACACCGACCAGTCGGGATGATCCGCTTCGGCCTGCCGCAGAAACTGAAAGCCGACGTAGCCGCCCACCACCACGATCCACTGCGTGCGGGGCGGCAGTCGCGACATCCAAAAAAACCAGACCAGCATCCAACGATAGATGCCATGTTTGGCTTTCATGGCTTCGACGATGCCCAGCCGCGCCCATTCCAGCTCGGGATCGATGCGCAGCGCCTCGCGGAAGTGTTCCATCGCTTTCTGCGGATGGCCGCGATGGAGCATCGTCCAGCCCTGGTTGGCGTGCGTCAGGGCCACCTCGGGGTTGCGGGCCAGGGCGGTGTCGATGGTCGCTCCCGCTTCGGCCTTGCGGCCCAGCTTCACCAGGCTCATGGCCCGCAGGTTCGAGCAGACCACATCTTCCGGATCGAAGGCCAGGCCCTCGGTGGCGGCGTCGAGCGCGGCTTGCCAGCGGCTTTGGGCGAAATGAATCCGCGAGATCAGCCCGAAGGTTTGCGGTTCCTCCGGATCGAGCCGCAGCGCCTCTTGTGCCACGGGCAGCGCCTCTTTGAACCGCTTGCGCGCAAAAAGCACTTCGGCCAGGGCGAAATGCGAGAACGACTGGTCCGGCCCCAAATGGATCGCGAGTTGGGCCTCTTCGGTCGCTTCGGCGTATTGTTTCAGCTCGCACAGACAAAGACCAAGCTGAGAATGGACGAGCGGATTGTTGGGATCTTCGGCTAATTGCTGATGCAGCTCGCCGATCGCCTCTTGATAGCGCGAGTGCGCGATCAACAGTTGGGCCCGCGCGAAATGACTCATCCCAGCTTCAGGTGTTTGAGGATGTCGTCGTAGATGCCGCCCTGGTTCGAGTAAAGCGCGTAGTTGCGGGCCGTCGAGAACCACTCGCGCGCGGTGGGACGCACCGACCCGGCGGCCGCCACCAGGTCGGCGGTGGTCAGCGGTTTGGGCACACCTTCTTTCATCGCGATCCGCAGTTTGCTTTCGATGGCCACGTCGACCAGGCCCTTCAGGTCGGCGCCCGAGAAGTTGTCGGTCTTCTTGGCCAGATGGGCGAAGTCGATTTCGGCCATCGGCTTGCCGCGGCAAAGGATGCGCAAAATGGCGGCTCGGGCGGGGGCGTCGGGCGGCGGCACAAACAGAATGCGGTCGAACCGGCCGGGCCGCCGAAACGCGGGGTCGAGATGCCAAGGCGCGTTGGTCGCCGCCAGAATCAGCACGCCCTCGTTCGAGGTTTCGACGCCATCCAGCTCGGCCAGGAACTGGTTGATCACGTTCCGGCCCGCGCTGTGTTGAAGATCGGAGCGGCGGGCGCCCAGCGCATCGACCTCGTCGAAGAACAGTACGCACGGGCGGTTGTGCCGGGCCTGGTCGAACAATTCGTGCAGGTTGCGCTCGCTCGTGCCGATCCACATGTCGAGCACGTCGCTGATGCCGACCGCCATGAAGCCGGCCTTGATTTCGCCGGCGGTGGCGCGGGCCAGGTGGGTTTTGCCGCAGCCCGGCGGACCATACATCAAGATGCCGCCGCCGATCGCTTTGCCGTAGGCCTGATAGATTTCGGGGTGGGTGAGCGGATAGATGATTTTCAGCCGGATTTCTTCTTTGAGCGCGTCCATGCCGCCCACGTCGTCAAACGTGACCTTGGGCCGCTCGATGGTTTGGGCCGTATCGCGCGGCATGTCGCCCCAAGACTCGCGGACGCGGCCATCGACCAGGTCGGAAGTGGCCGCGTCGGCGCTCACGCCCAGCCGCGCGGCCAGCTCGACGTCGGCCGCCGCCGGATCGTTTTCCAAAGCCAGCTTATATTGAGCGACCGCCCGCTCGATTTCGCCGGCCCGCAACAGCAGCCGCGCGTGCAACACGTGAGCGGCGGCCGGCGTACCCCGCTGCTTGCCCAGGTCTTCGACAATCACCAACGCCGCGCTGTCTTTGCCTTGCTGAAAGAACGCTCGCGCCAGCCCCAGTTTGAGCTGCGCGTCGTGCGGAGCGGCCGACAGCGCTTTGCGATACTCGGCCTCGGCCTCTTCGGCGTGGCCGCGGCCCAGCAACGTTTCGGCCAGGTGCCGCCGCAACGGCAGGTTGTCGGGCGACAAGCGCAGCGCCTCGCGCAGCGATTGCAGGCTGTCGTCTCCGCTGGTCATGAAGTCCTCGGCCGGTCTGAGCGAATGGTGCGAATCGCCATCGTAGAAGCCTGGCGAATGGGGTGTCAAGTTAGCATGCTAAATGACCTTGCACGATCATGGGAAGCCAGCAATCTGTAGGGAACGCCCTCTGTGGCGTTCCGTGTTCCCATGATCGTGCAAGGTCATTTAGTCCCGCAGGAGAGTAAGTTTGACGCCAAGCCTCAGGCATCGGGAGTCCAGGGGAGTGGGCCTACATGCGAAGCATCGAACAGCCACCGGTAGGCATCGGACGGCGCGGCGCCCGCCAGCGGCGCCACCGCCAGATCGGCCCGCTTGCCAACTTCGAGACTGCCCGTCTCTTGCTCCTCGCCCAAAGCGCACGCCGCGTCGATCGTGCCCATCCGCAGCACTGCATGCAGAGGGATGTCGGGAAAGGCGCGGGCCACGAAACGCAACTCCTGCCATAAATCGAGATCGGGATTCGACGCCCGGCTGTCGGTGCCGACCACCACCCGCGCACCCGCCGCCAGCAGCCGCCGCAAGGGATGCGGCGCATGCTTGAAGAAGGCGTGCGTGCGCGGGCAATAGACCACGCTCAGTCGGCCGGCATGCGCGGCCAACCACTCGATCTCGTCTCCTTCCAAGTAATTGCCATGCACGACCAATGCTCTTACACCGCGATGCGCGAGGCACCGCAGGTAGTTCAGCGGCCTCGTGCCGCGCGGAATGGCCGTTGGGTCCCAGAAGCCAAGCTCGCTCAGCACCTCGCGAAACAAGCCGCCGCCGGTGGTCAGCAATTCGATCTCTTCGGCAGACTCCGCCAGGTGAAACGCGACGGGCACCTTGGCCTCAGCCGCCAAATCGACCAGCCGCTCAAACAGCTCCGGGCGAACGGTGTAGGGCGCATGCGGACTGAGACCGGGCCGCCATTGCCGTTGCTCCGTCGCCAGCCGCAAGTGCTCGCGGGCCTCCGACAGCTTTTGGTCAACCTGGTCGTGCGCCAGGCCGATCGCTTCCAAAAAGATGGTCGCGCGCGGCGGGCCGCCTTCAAACGCGGCGGGCGACCAGCCAGGCGTGGCGATTTCGCCGACCGACGCGACGCCGGTACGCGCGCTTTCCTCCAGCCCGCGGGCGACCGCCGGCTTGCCGGCGGGTTGACCGGCACGCCATCGAACCACCTCGGGCACCCAACGCGGAAACGGCATGCCCGATGCGCCCAGCGGCGCAGCCAGGTCGCTGAACTCCAAATGGGTGTGTGGATTGACCAGGCCGGGCAGCAAGGCCACATCGCCCAAGTCGATCGCCTTACAACCGTCGGGCTCGCGGCCGATGGCGACAATTCGCCCGGCCTCGATGGTCACCACGCCATCGGCGATTGGTGGGCTGGTGACGGGGAAAAGATAGCGAGCTCGAAAGGCGGTTCGGCCCAGCGCCATGTCTCACACTTTTTCGACGGCAAACCCATGTTGCAGGCGGTGATATGGCCCGTCGAACTGCTGGCTCGATTTGAACAGCTCGTGCCGGCCGTCGCCGCCTTCGACCGCCGTCCGCGCCAAGAGCTTGTCCATCTCGGGCTTGGGCATTGGTTTGAAATTGCGGGCCACGCCCAAGTCTTGCTGCAGGTCTTCACGCGACATGATGCCACACACCAACGAACTGATTGGCAGCGAAAGGCTGTAACGCCGGCAATCGACGGCCGACACACCGGCCTGTTCGGGCAGCCGTCCCCGCGGCGAGCCGCCGCCCAGGCACTTCATGCCCAGCACGCCGATGCCGCGCCGGTTACACTCCGGCACCACCAGCTTCTGGAAGCTGCGATAGTGAGCGTCCATGATGTTGATGGGCATCTGGGCGGTGTCCCAGGCAAACGGCTTGGCGATCATCTTCAGATGAATTTCGGGATGCTTGTGCCCGGTGAAGCCGATGTAACGGATCTTGCCCTGCTTCTTGGCTTCCAGGGCGGCGGCCATCGCGCCGCGCTCGAAGATCCAGTCGGGGTCGTTGTCGTAGTTGATTTCGTGGAACTGCCACAGGTCGATACGGTCGGTCTTCAACCGCCGCAAGCTGTCTTCCAAATGCTGCATGCTTTCTTCACGATCGCGGCCGCAGTTCTTGGTCATCAGAAAGACTTTGTCGCGCCGCCCGCCCTCGGCCAGGGCCTTGCCCATCACTTCTTCGCTGCCGCCGTCGTGATAGTCCCAGGCGTTGTCGAAAAACGTGAGACCGTCGCCGATGGCTTCGTGCATCAGGGCGATGGCGTCTTTCTCTTCGATGGCGCCGAGATGCCAGCCTCCAAGGCAGAGAATCGAAACCTTTTCGCCCGTCTTGCCCAGCGGGCGCTTTGGCAAACCATCGGAGCTGTCTTCCTGCGCGGCCAGCACGTAGTCGCCAAGTCCGGCCAGGGCCACGCTGGCGGCGGTGGTCTTCAAGAACTCACGTCGGGCGGAATCGGTCATGGCAGATACCTCTGGAGTGCGAACGGTGGCGGCAAACGACGGCAATCAACGCAACGCAAGGTCTATTGTGACCATTCAGCTTCGGCTTGCAAGCGTTTGCACCCACGCCGGTCTCCGCCGCACCGGCACATGCTTTGCCCCAGGGTGCAAACGTGACATTCCACTTCTGGAAGCCCGACGATAGAACGCGAACATGAGCCAGTCGATGCTTGCTGCCTTGCCTGCCGACTGCGCGGTCAACCCGCGGCAAGTGCGTGCCGCGGTTTCCGCGGGAAGACTGCCCCAATACGCCGAGATGTTAGCGGCGTATCATCGAGCGTTCGCCGCTGAATTGCAAAAAATGCTCGCCGAATCCTGGCCGGCGGGCGCGCGACAGGTGCTCGATCTGGCGTGCGGCGACGGCGCTTACTCGGCCTGGCTGGCCGACATCGCCCCCAACGCAGCCACGGTGTGGGCCATCGACGTTTCGCGCGATTGGCTGCGCGTGGCAACTCAAAGCGCCGCCCGGGCGGGCGCTGCCGGGCAAGTCGTCGCCCTGGCCGGCGACGCTTTACGCCTGCCGTTTGCCGACGACACGCTCGACTATATTTGGTGCGCTCAGAGCCTGTACAGCCTGCCCGACACGATGGCGGTGCTGCGCGAGCTGCGGCGCGTGCTGCGGCCCGGCGGGCGGCTGGCGGTGCTCGAAGACGACACGCTGCATCAGGTGCTGCTGCCGTGGAGCGCCGAGTTGGAGCTGAAGGTGCGCCAGGCCGAATGGGCCGCCCACCACAACGCCGGT
>DASVHB010000562.1:0-5091 GCA_036379195.1 Pirellulales bacterium | reverse complement strand
CGTCGACAAGGTAAACCATAATCTCAACACCAGCCAGGCTTTTTACGGCGACATCTGCTCGACGCACAGCTTTCAAGACCGGCTCGACACGCTGCGGGCAGTGCGTGCTTCGGGCATGAAGCTCTGCTCGGGCGGCATTTTGGGCATGGGCGAAAGCGAGGGCGACGTGGTCGATTTGGCCCTTACGCTGCGCGAGTTGGGGGTGGAGTCGATTCCGGTCAATTTTCTGAACCCCATCGACGGCACGCCGCTGGCCGATGTGCGGCGGCTGAACCCGCGCCAGTGCCTGAAGGCGCTGTGCATGTTTCGCCTGGTCAACCCGGCCAGCGAAATACGCATCGCCGGCGGACGTGAGTTGCACCTCGGCTCGTTGCAGCCGCTGGGGCTGTACCCGGCCAACTCGATCTTCGTCGGCGATTACCTGACCACCAAGGGCCAACCGCCGGAAGAAGATTACCGGATGATCGAGCAGCTCGGGTTCGTAATCACCCGCGGCGAGACGGCAGAGCGGTTGGCCTAGCCGATCGTGGCGGTCCAGCCGCAGGTGCTCTCTCCGTGCCGCGGCATGCGATCGGGGCATGCGGCGCGCTCGCGCAGCCGCGGAAACAGACCGCTCGATTCGCCGATCGGCGAGATGGTGTCGGGATCACGCGTTGAAAAAACCGGCGGCGAAAAGCATTCGTCCGGCGAGGCGCCGTGAAGACGATCGACCCGCGAGGCGCCTCGTCGCGGCTTGCGCGGCGGTCGCTGCTCCGTGCCGGCCGGTTTCGCCGGCGAAGCCTCGCCCGCGACGGGCTTGGTCGGCTTGCCGGCGGGTTCCGCACGAACGATCCGCACGTGCTTGGGGGCCTCGATGCCGATCCGCACGCCTTGCCCCTTGACCTGCACGATGGTCACCACAATGTCCTCGCCAATTTGAATCTGCTGCGTTGCTTTCCGTGACAGCACTAGCATGACCTACACTCCTTTGTTCGTGGGTTAGAGCGGCCTCGTTCTCGTCGGGCCATGTAAAGCATTTGCGATGCCAAGTCGCCTTAATCCGCCGCGAAACTTGCAGAACCCGCGCCGCGTTATCGACTTGCGGCTCGCGGCACGATGTGACGCACCGGTCAAAATGTTACAAGCCGCGTTGTAAACCGGTGGGTTCGATCGGAGCAAACAGGCGGTTGCCTGCTTATTGAGGCCGAATTCACATCTTGCCGGTCGAGCGGCGGGCGATCTCGTCGCGCAGCTTGGCGGCCAGCTCGTATTGCTCGGCGGCCACCGCCTCGTCGAGCCGCTCTTGCAGCGTGCGACCGATGTGATAATGATCGCGCAGCGATTGCCGCAATTGGCCGAGCCGCTCGACGAGTTCGTCGTCTTCATAGCGATCTTCGGCCTCGACTTCGACGTAGAACTCCTGGATGCGGTTCAGACCCTGATTGATCTGCTCGATGGCCGCTTCCGGGCCGTTGTCTTCCAACTCGGCCAGGGCGGCGGCCTGCGTGCGGTGGAAAAGAATGAACGGGCGATACTGCTCGTGCGACATCGTCCATTCTTCGCTGGGCGAATGCTGGCGCACGAAATCCATGAAAGCCAGACTGTGGTCGGCGTCGCGCACGGCCCGGCGAAACTCGCGCAGCGCCAGCCAGCAGATGCGCCGTTGATAGAACTGCACGAATTCGCGGTCGCACTCGGCGCACTGCTCTTCGCTGAGCACAAATTCTTTGCCGTCGTGAACCACCAGCGCCAGCAGATAATCGAAGTACGTTTCAGCGGCGCCCGGCTTGGCGCCGTCGGGCCGGCCCGTCACCTCAAGTTGCAAAATGCCCATGTCGATGCGCATCTGCAATACTTCACGGCCGTCGCCGCCGCGTATCAGGCGCGCAGCCACCTCGCCTGGCTCATATTCCCAGTCGCGCAGAATGGTGTCGATATGCCGGCGTTTCGCCATCGAATTCGTCTGTCCGGTGCGGTACTAGTGTATTATACCATCCGGTCTAGCCAAGGGGCTTGGGCGCCGACAGCGAATCGCGTGCCGCCAACACCTGCCGCAACGCGGTGTCGGCGTCGTCGGCCAACGCCGTCAGATGCCCCATCTTGCGCCCCGGTCGCGGGTGCGCCTTGCCATATAAATGCAGCTTGATGTTTGGCCGGGCGCACAATCGCGCCCAGTCGGGTTCGCCCGGCTGCCAGCGATCGCCCAGCAGGTTGGCCATGGCGGCGGGGCGGAGCAATTCGGTCGAACCTAACGGCAGCCCACAGATCGCCCGCAACTGCTGCTCAAACTGGCTGGTAAGCGAAGCGTCGAAGGTCAGATGCCCCGAGTTATGCGGACGCGGCGCCAGCTCGTTAATCAGCAGTTTGCCAGACTGCGTCACAAAAAACTCGACGCACAGCACGCCCACTACATTCAGGGCTTCGAGCACGGCGTGGGCGATGGCGACGGCGTCGCGCGTGATGGCGGGGCCAAGCGGCGCGGGCGCGACCGACACATCGAGAATATGGTGCCGATGCTTGTTGGCGATGGCCCCATAGTCGGCCAGCGAGCCATCGAGTCCCCGCGCGGCCACCACCGAGGCTTCGCCCTCGAAATCGACCCAAGCCTCCAGCACGGCTTCGTCGGTTTGCAGTTCGCGCCAGGCCGTGTCGAGCTGCTCCGCATGATCCAGTTTGATTTGGCCTTTGCCGTCATATCCCCAGCCGGCGGTTTTCAACACGGCCGGCAGCCCCAATCGGATGGCCGCCTGCCGCAACTCATCGAGCGAGCGCACGGCGGCAAACGGCGTCAGCGGAAAACCCGCCGAGTGCAAAAACGTCTTCTCGCGCAAGCGGTGCTGCGTGGTGTGCAGTACGGCGCCGTCAGGCCGCACCGGCGCACCATCGGCCGCGGCCGCCGCCGTGGCCGCCGGCACGTTTTCAAACTCGAAGGTCACCACGTCGACACGGCGAGCGAAATCGCGCACGGCGTCCAGATCGTCGTAGGATGCGTTGATCTCGACGTCGGCCACTTGCCCGGTGGGCGTGTCGTCTTCGGGCGAGAGCGTGTGCACGCGATAGCCCATGCGTCGCGCGGCGATGGCGAACATTCGCCCCAGTTGCCCGCTGCCCAACACGCCGACCGTGGCTCCCGGCAGGATGATGTGGCTCAAGGCACGCTGTCTCCCCGCACCGCGGCGGTTTGCTCTTCACGGAACGTTCGCAGTCGCGCCCGCAATTCCGGCCGGCTGTTGGCCAAAATGGCGATGGCCAGCAAGGCGGCATTGGTGGCGCCCGCCTTGCCAATGGCCAACGTGCCGACCGGCACCCCGCCGGGCATTTGAACGATGCTCAATAGCGAGTCGAGACCGTTGAGGGCCTGGCTTTGGACGGGCACGCCCAACACCGGCAACAAGGTGTGCGCGGCGACCATGCCCGGCAAATGCGCCGCCCCGCCCGCTCCCGCGATAATTACTTCCAAGCCGCGCTCTTCAGCCGTCCGCGCATATTCGGCCAGCCAATCGGGCGTGCGATGGGCCGAGACGATCTGGCATTCATGCGGCACCTCGAACCGCGAGAGCATTTCATCGGCGTGGCGCAGCGTGTCCCAGTCAGACTTGCTGCCCATGATGACGCCGACCAGCGGCTGGGAATTCAAAGACATGCGCAGGGCGATGGATCAGGTGGGAACGTCACGACGATGATTACGCGATCTTACAATCGCCGCGCAGCCAAGTCGAGCGGCAGAATCGGCAGCCGCCCGGCCCGCGGACGATTCGCCCCTCAAAGCCCGGTTTCGGCGGCGAATTTGCCCCGCAGTCGGGCCCGCGCGCCGGAAGAATCGTCATCATCCCACCCTACCAGGCGTACACGCCGTGCGACCCGACCCGCGTTTTTTCGCGGGCTTTGCCGCGTGCTAAGGTTTTCCGTGGTTGCCTACCAACTTTTTCCCACCTAAGTCGCAAGGAAAACCTCGCATGCCTACCAAAACCGCTACCAAGTATCTGAGCAAGTCGGAAGTCTTCGCGTCGCTGGCCGAGTCGTCGGAGATGACCAAGGCCCAGGTTGCCGGCTTGTTCGCCAACCTGAATACGCTGATCGAGAACAACATCGGCAAGAAGGGACCGGGCGTGTTCGTGTTGCCGGGCCTGGCCAAGATCAAGGTCATTCGCAAGCCCGCCACCAAAGAACGCAAGGGCATCAACCCCTTCACCGGCGAAGAGACCGTGTTCAAGGCCAAGCCGGCCCGCAACGTGGTAAAGATTCAGCCGCTGAAGGCCGTCAAGGAAATGGTCTGAGCGGGCTTTGCCGCCCTGGCCAGCGACCAGCTTGCCCACGACACGACCGCCCCGCTTCTCACCGAGCGGGGCGGTTTTGTTTTTTAGCCCTTCCGCCAAGTTGGCTTTTTGGCCCGCGACGACGGATGCCGGCGCAAGGAACGGTAGGGCTCGACGGCTGGCGACGCTTCGGGCGGCCGGCCAGTATAAGGCGCCACCAGCCGAGCCCGCGGACCGCGTGCGTCGTCGGGGGTGGCGCTCTCGACCTCAAAAAGCACGCGATCTCCCTCGGACAGCGGCTCCATGGTTCCGCCCACGACGGCGTGCGCACGGAAATAGACATCGGCCCCACCGTCATCCGGAGCAATGAATCCGTACCGCTTTTCGCGGACCAGGGTGGTGATGATGCCAAGGGGCATAATTGATGTCGGCCTGCGAGCGCGTTGGTTAAATTGGAAACCGCGAGGGCGAGGTCATCTTTTTCGGTCATGCCTCAGCTTAAGCTTGGCCCGATGCGGCGCCGCAATTCGGCCATCTCAGCTTCCAGGCGCTGTCGATCGGCAATCGCCTGATCGCGTTCAGCCGTAAGCTGGTCCAGCTTGGCTGCGGTTTGGTTCAACCTGGCTGTGGTTCGATCGAGCTCGGTTGCCGTGTCCGCGGCCTGTTCACGGACCTCTTGCGGAGTGAGAAGCCAGCGACCCGTGGCCGGATCAAAAAGCCGCAGATCTTCGCCACTGGCTTCAAAGTGCAATCCGAGCACGTCGCTAGGTAGCCGGCCAGATACCATCGGCTTCTCGACATATTCGCTCCCCTGCAGCCGAAAACCTTGCAAAGCCGGATCGAGGTATTCCGCCTG
>DASVHB010000561.1:0-19401 GCA_036379195.1 Pirellulales bacterium | reverse complement strand
AAGGGGTGCGGCGCGGAGGTGTTCTGACCGCCGTTAGCCGTGCCGCCATTGTCGACCAACGTCACCGTGAAGTTGGCGGTGCCGTTGGCGAATGGCGCGGGCGAATAAAGCAAGTTGCCGGACGAATCGATCGAGGGCTGCACCAAAAACAGCGAGCTGGCACTCGGGTCGTTCGGAGTCAACACAAAATGCAGCGTCTGGCCGACCTCATTGGCGCCTTCGCCGGGACTCATGCCGGTGGCCCACAGCGGCACGCGCTGCACACCGGCGTTTTCATTTACCGTTTGGGCGCCCGACGAAGTAAACGTCGGCGGGTCGTTCACATACAAGGCGTTGATGGTGAATAACTTCGCCGGCAGGGTGTCGACGCCGCCGTTGAGCGTGCCGCCATCGTCATGCGCGACGACCGAAATCACCGCCGAGCCGTTCTGGTTGGGCGCGAGCGTGTAAGTGAGCTTGCCGGTGGGGTCGATCGCCGGCGGAATGACAAACAAGTTCGGATTGGTGCTCGATTGCACGCTCGTCTGGAAGCTGACCTTCTGACCCGCCTCCGCCGGATCGGCGCCGGGCGTAATGCCGGTCAAAAAGTTCGCCAACGACTGGGCGGCGGCATCTTCCGTAGTCGTGATCGATGGCGTCAGACCGCTGCTGGGGTCGGGCACCGTGGCCACCGCCGGATTGAACTGGAACTGGGGCGGCGTATTGACCGGCGTGACGATGATGCGGAACGTCTGCTGGATCTTGCCCACCGGCGAATCTGCCGCCGCCGTTCCCTGATCGGGCATGCCGTCGTCGGTCAATGTGACGGTGATGTTCGCCACACCGCTGCGATTGGGCGCCAGTTGATAGGTGAACGCCCCGGCGGCGGTGCCTTGACCCGTGGTGGGTGTGATGGCGGGCGGCCCCAGCGCCGTTGTCGCAAACAGGCCGGGATTGTCGTTGCTGATCGTCACCGCCCAGTGCTGCTGCTGTTCGTTCGCATCGAGGCCGGGGCTGAGCGTGATGGGAATGCTTTGAGCGGGCAGCGGATTGGGCGTGGTGTTTTCCAGCAACACCTGATCGCTCAGGCCCGTCAGCACCGGCTGATCGTTGACAAAGTTGACGTTGACCGTCAGCGGCGCCGCGACCGAGGTATCGACGCCGCCATCGAGCGTGCCGCCGTCGTCTTGCAGCGTGACGTCGAAAGTGGCTGTGCCGTCGACGTTGGGTTCCAGTTCATAAGTCAACTTGCCCGTCGTCGAGTCGATGGTGGGCGGTATGGCAAATAGCGTGGCGGCAGCCGTGGCGTCGGCCGTGGTTCTGGGCGTGACGTGGAACGTGAGTTTCTGCGAAATTTCGTCGGGGCCTAATCCCGGAGTGATATTCGTGGCGAACTGCGCGGCAGACAAGATCCCCGATTTATCCTCGTCGACGTTGACCACGTTCGACGACAGAGTGAACGACGGCGCGGTGTTGACCTGCGTCACGGTGATGCGGAAGGTTTTTACCGGCGAGGAATCGATGCCTCCGAAAGCCGTGCCGCCGTTGTCTTGCAAGTAGACCGAAACATTCGCCACGCCGCTGCGGTTGGCGGCGGGGGTGTAGTTGAGCACGCCGTCGGGATTGAGCGTGAAGCTTGGATCGATCGAAGGCGCTACGCCGCCGGTGGCCGTGAACAGATCGGAATCGCCGCTGAGAATCTGCGTCTTGGTGACAAACTTCAGCGTTTGCGCTGATTCGTCGGCCGGCCCCGCGCTGATGTTCGTGGCCCACACGACCGACTGCGGCCCGGCGTTCTCCAGCACCGTCTGGTCGGGGCCGGTGGTGAAGCTGGGCTGCCGGTCGATTCTCTCGACGTCGATCGTAAACGTTTGCGGCGGCGAGAGGTCGACACCGCCGTTGGCCGTGCCGCCGTTGTCGTGCAACCGCACGGTGACCGTCGCCGTACCGGTGAGACCCGGGGCCGGCGTGTAGGTAAGCGTGCCCGTCGGAAGTCCGCTGACGGGGTCGGTGACGATCGTAATCGTGGGCGGCTGCGCGCCGGGGGCCGAGAACAGATTGGGGTCGCCCTGGGTGATTTGATAGCTGACCGACGAAGCAAAATCGAGCTTCTGGCTCGATTCGTTGGCCGGTCCGGGGCTGAGACTCGTGGCGAAATTCGGCACCGTGTTATTGATCGAATCGAACCGCACAAGCTGATTGCCGCCGTTCGGCAGCGCGGGATTGATCTGAAACGAAGGCGCTGCGTTGACAAACTGCACATCGATCGTAAACGACTGCGGCAACGAGACGTTCACGCCGCCATTGGCCGTGCCCGCGTTATCGTGCAGCAGCACGGTGAGATGGTCGATCACGTCGGTGTTGGCGACGTTTGGCTTGGGCGTGAAGGTCAGGTTTCCGGTGGCCGGGTCGATGGCCGGCAATACCGAGAACAATTCGGGATGGTCGTTGGTCAGGGTGAAAAACAGGCCCGATCGCTGATTCTGTTCGTTGGCGCCTTCGCCGGGGCTGATGTTCGTCGCCCAATTGCTAATGGTTACCGGCCCGGCGTCCTCGCTGGTTGTTTGGTTGGCGCCGGCGGTAAACGTGGGCGGGTCGTTCACAAACTGAGCGTTGATGTGAAACGTGACGGGCGTGGAGAGATAGACACCGCCGTTCAGTGTACCGCCGCTGTCTTGCAGAGTGACGGTCACCAGATCGCTGCCGCTGGCGTCGGGCGCCAGCGTGTAAGTGAGGTTGCCCGTCACCGGATCAATGCTCGGAAGACCACCCGCGGCGTACAGCGCCAGGTTGGTGTCGATGATGGCGAACGTCAAGGCATTGTTCGGCGCGATGACATCGCCGTTGCCGGCGCCCGCGCTGATGCTGGCGGCCCAACTGGGTACGACATGCGCGCCGGTGTCCTCATTCACCGTTTGATCGCCGCCGTTGAGCAGCGTGGGATTGACGACAAACGTGGGCGGGAGATTCACGAACGTAACGTTGATCGTGAACGTTTGCGTGGTCGATGCGCCGGCATCGTCGCGCAGCATGATGCTGACGTTGGCGGCGCCGCTCTGATTGAGGGCCGGCGTAAAGGTGAGCGTGCCCGTGCTCGGATCGATGCCCGGCTGCACGGCAAATAGCGAAGGATTGCTGTTGGTGACGACAAAGTTGAGCGCCTGGTCATTCTCGCCCTTGGCGCCCGTTGGAGCGCCGACCGCGCCGGGAATGATGTTGCTGGCCAGCCCGGCGACGTTTTTCGGGCCGGAGTTTTCGAGCACCGTGACCGACGGCAAAGTCAAGCTAAAAGTAGGCGGCACATCGGCGGGCGTGGTGGGCGGCGCGTTGAGCCGGGCCACAAAATCGTCTTGTTCGCCCGGCGCGCCGATGGTGAACGTGTCGAGCGAGCTTAAACCGGGATCGAAATTGGCAGGCCCTTGCGAGCTGCCGGTCAGATAGGCGTTGCCAGTGGCATCGACCGCCACGGCGTTGGCGATGTCTTCGCCGCCGCCTCCAAACCGATCGGCTTGCAGCAGCCCGAAACCGCCAAAGCCGATCTTCATCAGGTAGGCGTCGTGCGCGCCGCCGGAGGTGAGATTGACCGTGGCATTGGTGGCGTACACGTCAAAATTGGCCGTGCCGGAGAAGGCTCCGGTGGCCCAGATGTTTCCCGCGGCGTCCACCGTAATGCCGCGGCCCGAAGAGTCGCCGGTCGAGGGGATGGTGGCGGGGGCGTACCAGCCACCGTTACCAGTGAGTTTCCACACATAGGCGGTGCCGGCGCTGCCGGGCGTGAGCGAGGCGTAGGCGGTGCCGGTGCCATAGATTTCGCCGGTGGCCTGATTCACCGCCACGCCGTTGCCGACGCTGCCGGCGAAGCCCGGCAACGTCACGGCCCAAAGCGGCGTGCCGCCCGCCACCGCGCCGAGCCCAAAACCAAAGGACGTTCCGCGCAGCTTCGCCACAAAGGCGGTGTTGGCCGGCGCGGCGGCGCCCGGCAACGTAATTGAGCCGAACGAGGCGCTTCCCTGAACGCTGCCGGTGATTACCACATTTCCCGACGCGTCAACCGCGAGCGAATTGACCTGATCGTTGTAGACGCCGCCGAAACTCTGCGTCCATGCCAAGATACCGTCGGCATTCAGCTTGGTGACGAAGATGTCGTCTCCACCATTGCTGGTAAGGAGCGCCGATCCCGGGCCGGGATCGAAATCGGCGGTGTTTACAAAAGTGCCGGCCACATAAATGTTGCTCGCGCTATCGACGGCCAATCCGCCTGGGCTATCGGCCTGCCCGGCCACCATACTGCGCGCGGCGACCAGATTGCCCTGGCTGTCGAGGGTCCAAAGAACGACGGTGGACGAGGCGCCGGTGATTGGCGAGAGTACGCTGGTGCCGGGTTGAGTCGGGTTGAAATCGGTGGTTCCCTTGATCAACGTTAACACGTCGACGTAGCCGGTCTGCGGGTCGAGAACCATCTTCGGCGCCGCATTCGGATCGGCGCCGGTCTGGTCGAATCGGCTGGAGGTCGTGCGAGCCCACATGAGCGCGCCGGCGGGCGTGTATTCGGCCACGAAGTCATTGATGGCATTGCCGAAATTGCCCGAAGTGATCAAGTAGGTAGCGGGCCCGGGATCAAAATCTTGTGTTCCTTTAAATGTGCCCGCCACGTAAACATTCCCTGCCGCGTCGGTGGCAATCGACGTTCCCGCGGCGCCGGCCAACGTCGCGATCGGCAGCGCCCAGCCAAATGGCTGCTTTCTGCCGATCAACCCGGCATCGACTTCGACGGAATTGTTTGCCAGCGAAAAAGCGCTGCCCAGCCCGGTCAAATCGACATTGCTTTGCGTCTGCTTTGCGGCTCCAGCGTTCTCCGGTGCGAATCCATAGCCGACCGGCGGACGGACCTGGATGTTGTATTGAGTGCTCGTGCCAAGAGGGAGCAAGCTGTAATGCCCCTGACTGTCGGTAACGGTGGTTGCCACCAGTGAACCCGGATTGGTCGTCGCCGCTCCGCCCGTTGTCGCATACACGTTGACGACCGCTCCGGCTACTCCTGGCTCGCCGGGTTCGAGCACGCCGTCGTTGTCAGCGCTATCGTCCCATACGGTGCCTGAAATGGACGTTTGAGTGAGGTTCCACAGGAAGCTGGCGGTGCCATAGCCGACCGCCGTCTTGAGGTTGTGGACTCCTGGGCCGAAATTGACACCACTGCCGGGATCGTAAAATGTGCCCGTGACATCGATGCCGCCGGTCCGCGTTAGGGCGATGCCGTTGCCGGTATTAAAGACGTTGTTGCCCGCGCCCGTCACGCCCCATCCAAACTTTCCGTTGCGATCGAGCGCCGTCACGTAAATCGACTCACCTACACCGCCCGAGCCCAACAGAAACACCTGCGACCCAGGATCGAAGTCGGCTGCACCTTGGAGGCCTCCGGTGGTGTAGACGTTTCCGGAACTGTCGACCGCGATGCCGTGGGGTTGTGGCCCATACCAAAAATCGGCGGTTTGGTAATAGGCATCCGCCCAATTGAGCCGGCCGGCCGCATCGAGCTTCATGACGAAGGCGTTGTTGTTTGAGAATTCTGTGCTGCTGCTCAAAAGTCCACGCACGCTGTTCGTCGGATCCAGGTTTACGGCATCCGTGAAGGTACCCGTGTCGTAAATGTTACCCGCCGCATCCACGGTGATCGCCGAACCGGCGCTCTGGCTGAAAATAGCCGTATTGGTGGCCTGCTGCGACCAGAGCGTGTTTCCTTGCTTGTCTAGCTTCAGGATGTATTCCGTCGTGGCCGATCCGGCAGCGACTAGGACGTCGGTACCGGGCCTCGCCGGATTCACATCGACGGTGCCGCTGAACCCGCCGGTGATGTAAACGTTGGCGTTGGCGTCGAGGGCAATGCCGCGCGCGTCGATGCTGCTTCCAGAGATGCCCGTATTCGTGCCAAAGCCCTTCGCCCAGACGACGTTACCCTGTGGGTCGACTTTAGCCACAAACGCGTTGTCCGCACTTGCGTTGCCGGCAAGTCCGCCGTTGCCGATTTGCGCGCTGCCTCGAAACGTGCCCGCTACGAAGGCGTTGCCGTCGGAGTCCGTGGCCAAGCTAACACCCTGGTTGGAGCCATTTCCGCCGGCACCCAAAAACGACTCGGCCCAGATAAAATTGCCGCTGCTATCGAGCTTTGCGAGGAAGGTATCGGTCGACCCAGAGGCTGGCACGGTGATGGCGCCGAACGTAGGCCTGCCAGACCCAAACTGTTGATAGGTTCCCGCGATGTAAATGTCGCCTGCGCTATCGACTGCGATTCCCTGCGGCGGGCCCTGGTACACGTCGTACGGCACCGTGTACGGAGTCGCCCATTTTTGGCTGCCGTCCGGACCGTATTTATAAACCGCGTTTCCTGAGAGCACGAAGGCATCGCCCGCCGCGTCGGTGGCCACCGCGTAACCACCGGATGTGTACGCATCGACAGAGCCGGCGACAGCGAACCCAAAATTCAGCGATAGCAGGTCACGCGTCTCGAGCGATTCCGATCCGAAGCGGAAGTATTGCGGGCGCGAGGGGCGTTGCGCCGCGCGGTCATTGCCACGTTGCCGACGACGGCCCGAAATGCGCCGCTGGGCGCGCGAAAAGAGGGGGCTCATGCACGATTCCCGAAGAACTGCGAGGGTTACCGGTAAAAAAAGATGAAACCGCGGGCCGAACCAACCATCGCAATAGGTGAGTGCGAGTGCCCCGGCGATCCCAACGGCTCTGACCGACCGCCCCCGTCGGCACACCCCCCAGCGGCGGCTTGCCCTCCGCCAATCAGCTTCATACTTAAACCCGATTTTCGCCCATGTCAACAAAAAAGTGATTTTCCGCAAAATCCGCAACAGTCCGCCGCGCAAACTGCCGAAAATGAGGCCCAGAAACCGGTCCGTGGCCTCTTTAAGGAACGAGCAGTGTGCCGTTCGAGCGGGCAAATCGCGTGAATCCGCCAAACTACGCAGACACCCTCAGCTCCTCTGAGTGCGATCTGACGCTGCTTGTTCCGTCGTTCGACGAAGAGCGGCGGCTGCCGAGCACGCTGGCCGGCATCGCCGAGTTTCTCAACGGCTGGGGTCTCGACTACCGGGTGGTGGTGGTGGACGACGGCAGCCAGGACCAAACGGCGCAAGTGAGCCGACGATTCGGGGCGCGATTCTCGACGCTCAGCCTGGGGCGGCGCTGTGGCAAGGGCGCCGCCGTGCGGCAAGGCATGCTGGCGGCCACCGGCCGCGTGGTGGCCTTCACCGATGCTGATCTGCCTTATGATTTGTCGGCACTGCGTATCGCCTGTGAGTGGATCGCTTCCGGCCAGTGCGAAGCGGTGTTTGGCGCACGTGACGTGGCCGGCGCCACCTGTCACGCGCCACGCCGGCTGTCGCGGATCGCGGCCAGCGCCGCCTTTCGGCAAATCGTCAGGTTGGCCATCTCGCGCGAGGTGACCGACACGCAATGTGGTTTGAAAGCGTTCAGCCGGCGCGCGGCGATCCAAATCTTTTCGCGCACGACGCTCGACGGCTTCGCCTTCGACGCCGAAGTGGTCTTGCTCTGCCATCGGTTGGGCCTTAGCTTTCGGCGCGTGCCGGTGCGGCTGGTCAACGAGTATTCGTCGACACTATCGCTTTCGCGTCATAGCGGTCGCATGTTGCGCGACGTACTTTTGCTGGCCTTGCGCGACCGGCTCGCTGGCCGCCGCGCTCCGCCCGTTCGTACCGCCGCGGCGCTGCGCGAGGAACCGCGCAGGGCGGCATGACCCGAGCGAGCGTGAGAGCAGGGGAGCAGGGGAGACGCGGAGAGAAATATGCGAGATGAGGCGATATCACCGTCCGATGCGCACAGTCGGCTGCGGACCGCGGCCTCTGGCCGCCGACCTCTGGCCTCTTTCCTCGACTGGCAGAGTTTCGCACGCAATTGCTGGATACTGCTCATTGTCGGGCTGGCGATCTTTGCGCTGGTCCGTCCCTATAGCCACAGCGTTTACGACATCTATGTCGGCGCGTCGCGTCGCTGGATTGCCGGCGAAGACATCTACGTTCGCACCCGCGAATACTACCGCTACAGCCCGTTGTTCGCCGTGCTGCTCACCCCGCTGGCGGTGTTGCCCGATGGCGCCAGCGCCGCACTCTGGAAGTTGCTCAACTGCGGCGTCTTTGCCTGGGGACTGATCGCCTGGGGCCGGCGGTTGGTCGATGCCTCATGGACTCAAAACGAACGGGCCGCGCTGCTGTTGCTGGCGATGCCGCTGTCGCTGCACAGCATGTACAATAGTCAGGCCAACCTGATGATGCTCGGTTCGCTGTTGCTGGGATTGGCTGCCGCCGCCGAAGAAAAATGGAATCGCTCGGCGCTCTGGCTGGCGTGGGGCACGCTGATCAAAGGCTACCCGCTGGCGTTGGCCATGCTCGTCGGCGCCCTGTTTCCGCGGCGGTTCGTCCCGCGCTATCTGGCGGCCCTCGCGCTGGGGCTGCTGCTGCCGTTCGCCGCGCAGCGTCCGGCGGTGGTCGTGGCCCAATATCAGAGCTGGCTGCATCACCTGGCCGACAGCACCGAGATCATGCGCGAGCGGCTGCGGTCGATCGACCAACTGTTTGTGATCTACAGCCAGCCGCTCTCTCAGCAGACATTCGCGATGATCGGTATGGCGGGCGGGGCGCTGGTCTTTCTGCTCTGCATGCACGCGCGATGGCAAGGCCGCACGCGGCGCGAACTGCTCACGCTCACATTCCTCTGGTTCTCACTATGGGTGGTGCTGTGCGGCCCGGCGACCGAATCGTGTACTTACGTCGTGGCGGCGCCGGCCATCGCTTGGGCCGTGATTGAGGTGTGGCGGCGCGGACGGCCCGCTTATGAACGCGCGGCGATGGTTGCCAGTCTGCTCATGATGGGGCCGGCGGTGACTGACATGTTCGGCAAGCTGATCCGCAACTTCGCCAACGAGCACGGCAGCCAGCCGGTCGGCGCGCTGCTGTTGCTGGCCTGGCTGGTGGCTGAAGCTACCAGGAGCAGGGGACAGGGAACAGGGGACAGGGGACAGGGGACAGGGGACAGAAATACGAGCGAACGCCCGAAGGAGCGGAAGCCCCCAACCCCTAACCCCCAACCCCTAACCCCCAACCCCTAACCCAGATACGCTGCCAGCACCGCGGGATCTCGGCGCACCTCGCCGGGCGTGCCCTCGGCAATCTTTCGCCCGCCATCGAGCACCGCGATCCGGTCGGAAATGCCCATCACCAGCTCCATCTGATGCTCGATGAGCACCACGGTGGTGCCGTCGTCGCGAATGTCGCGCACCAATTGCATCAAGGCGGCGGTTTCGACGGCATTCATGCCCGCCGCCGGCTCATCGAGCAGCAATAGCCGGGGTCGTGTCGCCAGCGCTCTGGCGATTTCCAGCCTTCGCTGATCGCCGTAAGAAAGCTGTCCGGCCAGCGATGTGCCAGGCGCGATCAGCCCGACACGCCCCAGCAATGCGTCGGCCTCCGCCGCGCTTCGTTGCTCGACGTTTCGCGATCGCCAGCGCCAGGTCTTGCGCCATAACCCGCATTGCTCACCAAGCGACAGCAACCCGAAGCGTAAGCGAGGACGAGAACCCGACCTACCTCGCTCACGCTTCGGGTTAGTATCGGTCGCGCTGTTTGGCGGTTCCGGGGGCCGATGCGCATTGCGGGCGAACCCGCGCTGCGCCTGATCGAGGGCCACCAACACGTTTTCTCGCGCCGTCATGCCGCGAAACAATCGCAGATTCTGGAAGGTACGGGCGATGCCGGCCTTGGCCACCAGTTCGGGCGTCCAACGCGCCCGCCGCCAGGCGGCCCACGTGCCGGCGCCGCCCACGAGCACGCCAAAACCAAACACGAAGACAACCAAGCGCCGCCTCTGCCATCGTCGTCGATCGATCTGGGCGAGCAACGCGAGCTTTTCTTCCGCGGCGAGACGCGATGCGAACGGACCGACTTCGTGCGCTGGTGCTCCTCGGGGGCTTTCGATCATCCAGCCATTGCCCCGGCCCACGACATGAGCCCCGCCCGACTGCCGGCTGAGCCAATCGAGCTGCGCACGATCCGCTTCGGCGGCCGCGCGATCGGTGGCCATGCCCAGCGGTATGCGGCCATCGGCAGTCACGATCTGCCAGTGGCCCGCGCGGCGCCGCTCGATCGCCAATTCGCCGTGTAGGTACCCGGTCGCTTGTTTCCATGCCTCACGCGCGCTAAACGGCGTGTCTTGAAAATTGGCCGGTCGGCGAATCGTCGCTCGCCAAAGCCCATTGAGATCGGCCGCCACGGCGGCCAGGGCCATTGCGCAGCAGAGCGCGATCGCCAGGCATGCGGCAGTCGTACGCACGCTCCACCGCCGCCGCAGGTCGTGCCCCGCAAAGTGAATGGAGCCGGCGGTGGGTACGACCAGGCCGGTAACCGCATTAAAGAGTGTGGTCTTGCCGGCGCCGTTGGGACCAATAATCGAAAAGATGGTCTTGGCATCGACCTTCAAGTCGAGCTCACAAACGGCGACGACGCCGCCAAAGCGGACCGAGAGCTGCCGGGTCTCAAGCATCGGAGGCATTGCCATCTATCTGCGCTACCTGCGGCGGCGGCCGCGGCGCCACTGAACCCTGACCCCCGACCCCTGCCCCCTCCCCAGATCTACCCGCGCAACCTGCGGTGTGCCATACTTCAACTTAGTAGGAGGTTTGCCATGATAACCGATTTGAGCCGACGTGACTTTTTGGTTTCGAGCATGATCTGCGGCGCGGGGCTGGCGTGGCCGCGTTCGTCCTGGGCCGCCGGCGAGAACGCCGCCCAACTCGTCGCCGGCAAAGACCCCGGCCTCATCGTACACAACGCCAAGACCATCGAAATAGAAACACCGTTGGCGTTGCTCCGCAAACACCGGTTGACGCCGAAAGAGTTGCTCTTCGTGCGCAACAACCAAGATCTGCCGGCGGCGCGCACCACGAAGCCCGCCGACGATGCCGCCTGGTCCATTGAGCTGATTGGGCTGGTCGAGTACCCGCGCGCCGTCGACCTGGCACGGCTCCGCGCGATGGAGCAGCGCGAAGTGGAAATGGTGCTGCAATGTTCGGGCAATGGCCGCAAGCTGTATGGTCAGGCGGCCAAGGTGAAAGGCTCGCCTTGGGAGGAAGGCGCGGCGGGCAATGTGCGGTTCCGCGGCGTACCGCTGGCAAAACTGATCGACGAGTTGAAACTCGAACTTTCGCCCGACGCGCAGTTTGTGACTGCCGAGGGCAAAGACGGGCCGGCCAAACCCGAGGACGCCGATTTTGAGCATAGCTTGCCGCTGGATGATGTGCGCCGCAGGTCGCTGCTGGCGCTGGAAATGAACGGCGAGCCAATTCCCGCGGTACACGGCGGCCCGGTGCGGTTGGTCACTCCCGGCTACTACGGCACGATGCAAGTAAAATGGCTCACGCGGCTGCGCTTCGAGTCGCGCGAAACCTTCAACCATCACCAGCGGCGGCGATATCGCACGCCCCGCGAGCCGATCGCGCCGGGCAGCGAGTTTGCCTACGACTTTGACAACAGCGACTCCAACTGGCGGATGCGGATCAAAAGCATCATTTTCTCGCCGCTGGATGGCGAAACCCTCGACGCCGGCCGCGTCCAGATCAGCGGCGTGGCGTTCAACGACGGCGAGGCCAAGATTGACTCGGTCGATGTTTCGATCGACGGCGGCGGCGCCTGGCATCGGGCCACGCTCGACGCGCCCGACAGCCCCTATGCCTGGTATCACTGGTCGCTCACCCTCCGTTTGCCGTCGGGGCCGCAGCGCATCATGGCCCGGGCCACCGACGCGCTGGGCCGCACTCAACCGCTCGACGGCGCGATCGGCTGGAACCCCGCCGGCTACGGCTGGAACGGCGTGCAGACCGTCAGCGTGAAGGCCACGTGACGCACCCGGTCGATTGACCTAGCCGAGGTTCCGCTTCATGACGCTGGCCATCGAAACCCATCAATTGACCCGCTTCTATGACTCGGCCTGCGCGGTCGATGGTCTCGATCTCGCCGTCGAGCGCGGCACGTTCTATGGCTTCTTGGGACCGAACGGCGCCGGCAAGTCGACCACCATCAAGATGCTCACCGGCTTGCTGGCCGCTTCGGGCGGACAAATGCTGGTGCTGGGCCACAACATGCTCGATGCGAGCCAAGCCATCGAGGCCAAACGCCGCATGGGCGTCATTCCCGAAGACCTGGCCTTGTTCGATAACCTCACGGCTCGTGAGTACCTCACCTTCGTGGGCCGCATTCACTTGATGCCCCGCGACGTCATTCGCAGCCGCAGCGATGAACTGCTGGCGCTGCTCGACCTGCAGAACGAAGAAAAAAAGCTCACGCTTGAGTACTCGCATGGCATGAAGAAAAAGCTGGCCATGGCCGCGGCGCTGTTGCCCAACCCCGACCTGTTGTTTCTCGACGAGCCGTTCGAGGGCGTCGACGCCGTCACTTCGCGGGTGATTCGCGATTTGCTGGCGGGCTTTGTGGCACGCGGCTCGACCATCTTTCTCACCTCGCACGTGCTGGAAATCGTCGAACGGCTCTGCACGCACGTGGGCATGATCGTCAAAGGGCGGCTCGTGGCG
This sequence comes from Pirellulales bacterium, assembly GCA_036379195.1. Taxonomy (GTDB): domain Bacteria; phylum Planctomycetota; class Planctomycetia; order Pirellulales; family JAICIG01; genus JAICLL01. Next base: position 6,818 of record DASVHB010000561.1, on the reverse strand, counting down.
CAAGGATCGCTCGAAACGATTCGCCAGGGCGGTTCGCTCGAAGATCGCTTTCTTGAGCAGGCCGGCGCCGACCCCGAGGCGTCGCGCAAACTCAATTGGCTCGAGGAGGCCGCCTCGTGAACGGGCAGCACCTGCGCACTTTCTTGTGGCTGCGCTGGCGCTTGTTTGCCAATCAAGCGCGCCGTTGGGGCAAGCTCAACTACGTGCTCATGATGATCGTGGCCGTCTGCGCTGCCGGCCTGGCGGCGCCGCTGTTCATCGCCTGCATGCTGACCGGATTCTATGCGTTCAATCCGTCGCAGCCGGCCGTCTGGCTCTATGTGTGGGACGGCCTGGTGGCGGGCTTTCTGCTTTTCTGGGGCATCGGATTGCTGACCGAGCTGCAGCGCACCGAAAGCTTGTCGCTCTCGAAGTTTTTGCACCTGCCCGTCTCGGTGCAGGGAGCGTTTTACATTAATTATGTCAGTTCACTATTGCGACTGAGCCTGATTCTGTTTGTGCCCGCCGGGTTGGGCCTGGGTCTGGGGCTGATCTTTCGGCACGGGATGAAATTGCTTCCCGTCTTGCCGTTGACGGGGGCGTTCTTGCTGATGGTGACGGCGTTGACGTATCAGTTTCAGGGCTGGCTGGCGGCGTTGATGAGCAACCCGCGCCGCCGACGCACGGTGATCGTGGCGGTGACCGCGGTCTTCGTGTTGGTCTTTCAATTGCCGAACCTGCTGGGCATGTTTCGCCCCAGAATCATCGAGCAGCGAGTGCAACGCGCGGCGGCGATATCGCAAGAAATGCAGCAACTGGCTCAGGCGCTCGAAGCGAAGCAGATCGATGCTCAAGAGTACACGCGGCGCTCGCAGGCGGCCTGGGCGGCGCACGAACGAGAAGGTCAGCAAGCCCACGCCGCGTTCAACGATTCCTTGCAGCGCAAGGTGCGGCTGGTCAATCTGGTGCTGCCCGTCGGCTGGCTGCCGCTAGGCGTGATGTTGTCGGCCGAAGGGCACGTTGCCGGCGCGCTTTTGGCATGTCTGGGTATGGCGCTGATCGGCGCGGCCAGCTTGTGGCGCGCTTACCGCACGACGTTGCGACTTTACCAAGGCGGATTTACGGCAAGAAAAAGCCATCGGCCGGCTCGCTTGCCGGCGGCAAAAACCGTTGCTCGTGGCGGCTCGCGTCCGCTCGAAGCACGGCTTTTCGGTTGCTCGGAGCCGGTATCGGCGATCGCCTTGGCCGGCTGGCGTTCGCTGCTGCGAGCGCCCGAGGTGAAGATGATGGCGCTCACGCCGGTGCTGATGGGCGCGGTGTTCGGCGGAGCGGCCTTGCGCACTCCGGCCGCCATGCCGGTCGCTGCCAGGCCCTTGTTGGCGGCGGGCGCCATGCTGATGGTGCTGTTTGGCATGGCGCAATTGATGTCGAACCAGTTTGGCTTCGACCGCGACGGATTTCGCGTGTTTGTGCTGTGCGCGGCATCGCGGCGCGATATTCTGCTGGGCCGCAACCTGGCGTTCGCGCCGTTGGCTTTGGGCATGACGATCGTACTGTTGGCGGTGGTGCAGGTGGCGTGTCCGTTGCGGCCCGATCATCTGCTGGCCATGCTGCCGCAGTTCGTCTCGATGTTTTTGCTGTTTTGTCTTTTGGCCAATCTGGTTTCGATCTACGCGCCCATGCACATTGCAGCCGGGTCGCTGAAACCGGCCAACGCGAAGCTGCTGCCCGTGCTGATCCAGTTGTTGATGTTCTTTTTCCTGTTTCCTCTGACGCAAGGGCCGACATTCTTACCGTTGAGCATCGAGGCGCTGCTTGACTCGTTGGGATGGCGCACCCGGCTGCCGATCGGCCTGCTGTTGACGGTGGTTCAATGCGCGGTGGTAGTCTGGCTGTATCGGGTGTTGCTAAACTGGCAAGGCCGGCTGCTTCAAGCCCGCGAGCTGCGGATCCTGGAGACAGTGACCGGCCGCGCGTCTTCGTGAACTTTTAACCGACTGCGGACCATGCAATACATCAATCTCGGCGCCACGGGACTGCAGGTTTCTCGCCTCTCGCTGGGGTGCATGACCTATGGCTCGAAGGCCAGGCGGCCGTGGGTGCTCGACGAAGCCGAAAGCAAGCCGTTTTTTCGCAAGGCCATCGAGCTGGGCATCAACTTTTTCGACACCGCCGATATGTATTCGCTCGGCGTCAGCGAAGAGATTGTCGGGCGGGCACTGAAAGAGTATGGACCACCCCGCGATCGGCTGATCATCGCCACCAAGGTCTGCCAGCCCATGGGCGACGATCCCAACCTTCGCGGGCTGTCGCGTAAGCATATCCGCCACTCGATCGACGACAGCTTGCGGCGGCTGGGCACCGACTATGTCGATCTCTATCAGATTCATCGCTTCGATCCGACCACGCCGATCGAAGAAACGCTCGACGCGCTGAACGACGTGGTGCGTGCCGGCAAGGCGCTATACCTGGGCGCATCGTCGATGTACGCCTGGCAATTCGCCCAAATGCTCTCGACGTCCGACCGGCTGGGACTGAGCCGATTCGTGACGATGCAGAACCATTACAACCTGGTCTATCGCGAAGAAGAGCGCGAGATGATTCCGCTTTGCCGAAAGGAGGGCATCGGCTTGATTCCCTGGAGCCCCCTGGCCCGCGGCTTTTTAGCCGGCAACCGCCGCGCTCGCGAGCAGGGCTTTGGCGAGACGCCACGATCGAAAACCGATGACTTCGCGCACAAGCTCTATTATCAAGCATCAGATTTCGCGGTGGTCGATCGCGTGAGCGAGGTCGCTCAGCGGCGCGGCGTCTCGAACGCGCAGGTGGCGCTGGCCTGGCTGTTGCAACAGCCGGGCGTCACCGCACCCATCATCGGCGCCAGCAAGATGGAACATCTGGAGTCCGCCGTGGCGTCCCTGGAGATCACGCTCTCCCCCGAGGAACTGCACACTTTAGGCGAACCCTATCAGCCGCACCCGGTGCTGGGTCATCGTTAGTTCCGTTTATAGCGATCGAATCGACGGCACATTCGGCACCATCGCTCGATCGCTCTTTCGGCCGGTTTTGCGGTGTCGATAACAGAGACACCCGCGCCAGGGCGCCTGGCCACCGCGACGCTCCGGCCGAGGCTGTCATGCTCGCGCCTTTGATTATGCAATGCGCTCTGCTGGCCGGGCAGGTCGACGGCCCGCCCTCGATGCCGGCGCGGCTGAGCAGCGCCGCGGCGCCGATTCGTTCGATTGCGCAGCCACGACCTCCGACCGCCCCACCGAACCGCGCCAACCGCGGTTCGGCAGGCACGCGGCGTCCCGGCGATCGGCTCGGCGGACCGCGCAATCCATCCGGCCGGTCGGGCGGTCAGCCGGGGCGGACGCCCAATGCGCTGGGCACACCGCTCGCCCAGCCCGAACCACCGACGCAGCCCGCTCAGCCGCTGCTCCGCCGCGGCTTTACCCGTGAAGAGCCGCCGCCGGGCCAATTACACGTCGGCGGCTGGTTCGATGGCTCGTACACCGCCAGCACCGACCGCAACAACCAGTTGCCGATGGGCTTCAACTATCGGGCGAACCAGTTCCTCTTGCAACAGAACTGGGTGCGCATCGAGCGCGGCATCCGCAAAGACGACGACGAAGCCAGCTTTGGCTTCCTTTCCGACACCATCCTGCCCGGCAGCGACTACCGCTTTACGCTGCCACGCGGCATTTTCAACCGGCAGCTCGTCGCCAATCACGGGCAGCCGAATCTGTACGGCATCGACCCGGTGCGGTTTTACGCCGAGGGCTTTTTTCCGAACGTCGCCCAAGGAATGGATGTCAGGCTCGGACGGTTCTACGCTCCCTGGGGCATCGAAGCGGTCGACGCGCCGAGCAACACGTTTCTGTCGCACACCTACACGTTCGTGTACGATCCGTTCACCCAAACCGGCATCATGGCCACCACCAAGCTTAGCGACGCCTGGTCGTCGCAGTCGGCCTTGGTGCTGGGCAACGACGAGTTCATCACGCCGGGCAATCAGTTGAAGTTTTCGGGCAACCTGCAGTGGGACGCGCCCGACCGGCCCGATGCCTTGCGGTTTTCGATGATTCTGGGGTCGCCGCGTTATCGCACGCGCTATCAACTAGACAACCTGAACCTGTTCGAGTTGATTTACAGCCTCGAAATCAATCCGAAGCTGAAGTACATTTTCGCCACCACCTTTGGCTACCAGACCGGCGTGCCCGGCCTGGGTCTCGCCGATTGGATCGGTTACCAGAATTATCTGACGCGCGAGCTCACCGAAAAGCTGACCGCCGCGCTGCGCGTCGAGCTGTTTGAAGATTACAAGGGGCAGCGGACGGGGTTCGCCGGACTCTATACCGACGTGACCGCCGGCATTCAGATTCAGTTGACCGAGCGGATTCGCATTCGCCCCGAGCTACGCTTCGATAACAACAGCCGTTCGCGCCCGTTCGAAGGCCACCACAGCGTCTTCACGGCCGCCACCGACGTCATCATCCGTTGGTGAACCGCGCGCCTTCTATCGGTTGACCGTGATACCAAAGTTGATGCCTTCCAGGAACAGCACTTGTCGATTGCCGGTGTTCAAAATGCCCATGGCCGGCAGCGAGTAGTTGATCATATTCGGCGAACGAGCGATGCCGCCCATCACGATGCCCGTCCAGCCCACGGTGGCATACACATTCCGAAAGATCTGATACTTGGCGTCAATGCGTAGTTCGCCAAGCGGAGAGAACTGAGTGCTATGGCGCGTGTGGTTGACGCTGGTCGAGTGAAGAAACGGCGTGTCATACTGCAAGATGGGCAGTGCGCCGGTGGCCACGGTCTTGCCGGCCAACACGAGGTTGTTGTCGATCGGCTGTCGCACAAAGACGGAGTTCAGCGACGCGCTGTTAGACCGGTCGGCAATGTCGCCGGTCTGGCGCGCGTTCTGGAAGTTCGCCATCGGCGCGAAGCGCCCCGAGACGCTCATCGCCAATCGTCCGCGCTGTTTCTGCCAACGCAGCGCAATTTGCGGGCCAACCAGATTGTTGTCAGCGGTCTGGTTAAACTGAGTGTCGGCCAGAATACCCTGAATCTGTTTCGCCTGACCGGTGACGGTGACGAAACCTGTGTTCGCATTCAATGTAGCACTCTGGGAATACCCCTCCGCGTCGACAAACAGTGAATCACGAAAACGGAGATAGCGAACGCCGGCCATGAAATCCCAGATGCCGTGATCGGCGCGGCGGCTCTTGGACAGGCCCCAGGTGCGCATTACTTCAATGCTCCAGGCACGCGACGCATACTTGGTGCGGATCTCTGAAAACTCGATCGGAAGCTGAATCAGATCGCCGTAGTCAACCGGCGCCGATTGAAGCGTGAACGCCCCCGGAACACCAGGAACCGGCACCAGCCGACCGTCCTGGCCGTGAATGCCGTTTTTGTTGACGTCGACGTCGGCGGCCAAAAACCCATTGCCAAAGACCGAAGCGCCGTTGACGTAGTTATCAATAAACCCTTCGGTCTCGTTGCCTGGTACGCCGGGAATGAAGGGCGAGGCAAACGACATTCCTGCATTCGAGGCCGCGGCGGTGTCGGTACGCGAGTGCAGCCAGAAATACCCGACCATCCAACCCACGTCATCGTCGCCGACGTACCCCAATTGAATGCGCTCGCCGTTCTGCATGCCCGGCTGAATGAACCCCGTATCCAGCGTATTCTGCTGCTGGAAGTAACCTTGGCCGTCATAACTGACCAGCGGCGTGAAGTTGGCGTTGCCAATCGTGGTGCGTTCTGGCGACGATGTCGTCCAGCCCAGGTCTTCGATTGTGAAGAACCATCCCCGTTTGCGCCGGTTCACGCCCCGCCCGTAGGAACTCGTCACATCTGAAGCCGGCGCAAACGGCTGGAAATCGCGGACGCCGGGAACCCATTCGTAATCGGGTAGTTCCTGGGCCTGGGCAGCGGCTGCCAGTGCGACCTGCAAGCCCAATACCAGCCATACCTTCGAGCGTTTGATCGACATCGCTTGGGTCTACCTTGCCTTCCCTGTCGGTACGTGGCGCACGCTCTCCACGGCGGAGAGCCTTGCGCTGTGCCCGTGCGGGTAGTATCGGTAGTGCCGCGCGAACTAGTTGAACAAGAACGGCAAAACTTGCTGCAAGTGCGGGTCTGAACGGTAGTTCCGGGCAAGACAGGCGAAGAGTTGGGATGGCTGGGCAGACTTTTCCGACACAAACGCACCTTGACGCCGAAAGGCCGGCCAGCGTGGCGCGGACGTTGCGGCAAATCGTGCCGATCGGCGTTCCGTCAACGTCAAAGTTTGCGCGATTTCCCGTGTGGCGCGTCGAAACGATTCGGATTTTCGCTATAATGCCCCTATCTTGCCGGTCGCTCGCCAAGCTGCCTGCTTCGCGGCTTTTGGCGATAGCCCTTGGAGAACAACCCATGCGTATCCGAAGACTAGCGAAGGCGGCCTTGTTGGTATGGGCTTCTTCGCTCGCCACCCCAGCCCGTGCCGTCGACCGGCAGGGCGACTCTGATCGCTCCGAATTGCCCCGCTACTCGTTCAAAGTGGGCCAAGAGCTGAGCTATCAGGCTCACAGCGAGTTCCAGGGGCCAAATGGGCCGCCGTTGAAGTCGCAATACAACTGGCAAGTGTGGGTCGTCAAACACAACGACGACGATAGCTGGCGCTTGATCCTTCGCCAGTCGTACTCGTATGACATGCCGGCGCCAGCCGCCGAGGGCAAGCAGGCCACGCCCGGCGGCGCGGCGAAGCCCGCCGGTTCGGCCCGGGCCGATCGACGCGCCAAGCCGGCCGACGAAGCGGGCCGTGGCGAAGCGGGCCGTGGCGAACC
>DASVHB010000560.1:0-4748 GCA_036379195.1 Pirellulales bacterium | reverse complement strand
GCCCCAGCCACCGGTTTAAGGTCGAGTGATCGTTTACAGAGGCTCTTCGATGCGAGTCTGCGTCCAACGTGTGAGTGAGGCCAGCGTAGCGATCGACGGCGAAGTCGTCGGAGAAATTGGCCGCGGCCTGCTGGTGCTGCTGGGAGTCGCCCAGGGCGACGATGAAGCCGCTGCCCGCTGGCTGGCCGAAAAAACGGCCGGACTGCGCGTGTTTGAAGACGCGGCGGGCAAAATGAATCTGGCGCTGGCCGAAATCGGCGGCGCGATGCTCGTGGTCAGCCAGTTTACGCTGCTGGGAGATTGCCGCCGGGGCCGCCGCCCTAGTTTTGCCGCCGCCGCCCCGCCCGAACTCGCCGAGCGACTTTATCAGGTGTTTGTCGACGCGGTTCGCGCGACGGGCGTCGAAGTTGCCACCGGACGATTCCGCCAAACCATGCAGGTGAGCCTGGTCAACGACGGCCCCGTGACACTGATGATCGACACTACCTCTTGACGTCGTCCACGATGTCAGCGGCGATGTTGTGCAACTCGCGGCCGGTGGGCGATACGCCCGACCAGATCGGGTCGTTGAGCACGAGCACCGAAACCGCCAGCAGGCAGGCGTAGGTCAAGGCCGTCGACCACCAACACCGCGCCCAGAGCTTGACTGCGGTGCCGAACGAGCTTTTCAAGTGCAAGCCAAAGCCCACGCGTTCGACGCTCCATATTTCGTCGAGAATCAAGTGCGACATGAAGCCGATGACCACGGCGCCCGCCTTGTAATAGCGCAGCGCAAGATCGCCGGTATTACATAACAAAAACGCCAGCCCGGCGAAAATCATGCACATGGGAATACTGTGAAAGATTCCGCGATGGATGCTGTGATGTCTGAGAAACCAGCCCAGCCCGAAGCGAATTAGCATGTAAATCGCCGCGCCCCACAGCACCATCGTTTCGTGGGTCCAGCCCATCTCGCGCGCGCGGTCGAACAGCAGCATGGGCACGAAGGCGGCGGCAAAGCAAAGACTTTCGCGCAGCGGAATGCCGGGGCCGCTATCCAAATCGGGCAGCATGCCCGACACGCTGCACAAACCCGCCGACAGCACGCAGGTGGGCAACGGCACGTCGAACAGCAGCTTTGCGCCGACGCCATAGCCGATTCCCAAAGCGGTGCTGGCGGAAATATGGATGTGGAAGACCGGCATGGCGACTCCTTTCACGCGGCGATTCGGCTGACTTGCGGGCGGAGACTTTAGCGAAATCGGCCGCGGCGGCCAAGATCATCTCGATGCACCCCGCTGCGCTCGGCCCCCGCTACTTGGTCGATACGATGCCGGGCACCCTGCCCTACTCCGCCTAAGGTGCTCTTCGCCACGGTGCGGGCCGACGCTACACTGCCGATCTATGCAGCCCTACGATGTTGCGATGCTGGCGGTGTTGGCGGCGGCCACGGCCTTTGGTTTTGTCAAAGGCATGGCGTGGCAAGCCGCATCGCTGGCTTCGCTGGTGGTCGGTTATTTCGTTTCGTTGCGGTTCAGCGGCCTGTTGGCTCCGTATATCAAACAGCCCGAGCCGTTCAATCGTTTCACCGCCATGCTGCTGCTTTATTTGGCGACGTCGCTGGCCATCTGGCTGGCGTTTCGCACCGTCGCGCAAGCCATCGAGCGCGTGCGGCTCAAGGAATTCGACCGCCAGGTGGGCGGACTGTTCGGCGCCGCCAAGGGCGTGTTATTGTGCGTGGTCATCACGTTCTTCGCGGTCACTCTTTCGGAAAAAGGGCGAGAGCTGGTGCTGGCTTCGCAGTCGGGGCATTACATCGCGCGATTGCTCCAACGCGCCGATCCCATCATGCCGCCAGAAGTCCACGCGGTGCTCGACCCCTATCTAAAGCAACTCGAAACCGAGCTCGATCCGGCCAACCCCGCTCGGCGCTCTCCGGAAACCGCGCCGCGGCCCGGCGTGTTGTTCGACCGCCTGTCGCCAGGGCAGGGCGGGGCAGGGCGGTAAACGCTGGCTTCGTAGCGGCCAACGATGCGAACGGGCTTGATTCACGTCATCCCAGCCCTGTTTACGTAATCCTTGATAATTCATCGTCTTCGGTCATTTGCACAAAACCGGCACGTCTCTTGCATTTGCCCCTGCGGCAGTTAGCGCGCTGTCTCGCGGTTGTTCAAAGGAGGGCGAATCGACAGCAAGGAGACCGAAGCGATGCTCAGCGTCTACTTCGAAAATGTGATTACGCGCCAACAAAAGCAGATGGGCTCGCTGCCCTTGCTGCGCGTGGCCGGCACACGGTTGCTCGATCACGCGGGCGGCGTCTTGGCCAACTATCACGGCGGCTTGTGGCGCGTCGGCGAAGAGCATTTCTTTGTGATTGGCATCCAGTCGCCCGTCATCGTCCATTTCGAAGGCGGCGATGGTCAATGCTCAGTGCGCTTCGGTCCGTACAACCCCGGCTGGCTCATCGACGGCGCGGTGCGCGCCGGCAGGTCGCAAGAGCTGGCGCTGGCGCGACTCGACGAGGCCAGCGGCACCTGGCATGTCTACGCCGACCGCACCTTCTGGTCGGGCGTGGTCTTTACACCTAGCGGAACCTGATTCGCCTTCCAAGAAAGTTACCGCGCGCATCAGACCGTAGGGTGGGCCAACGCGATTAGAGTCACAACCCATACCACCGGCGCCGTCGGACCGCATGTCAGACTGCGGGCCACGCACTTCTCCGCCGGGGCGGGGGCGCTGGGCATCGCTGACGCGCAGCGATTTCAAACGATTTCAGCGGCGCAAAACGCGGCTTGCGGAACTCGCTGGCGGCGCGCGCGGCCGGCCTCAACCGAATGAATCTGACATCACCGACAGGGGAGTGCGCGAGCCGGTTCCAGCACAATTCGCACGGGTAGAAACGAGGCGTTTCCACGCCGCCTAGATCCGCGTCTGAAGGGCGAAAACCAGCCAGGCCGCGAAGGTCGCCGAGTTGCGAAAACCTCGGGAAATCCCGGGCTTTCTACCGAACATAAGAAACATTATCGGACGTTGCAGACAGCCGCCCAAACGGCCCAAACCGCTAAATGGCCGGCTCCAAAAACTGGCCCATCCGCCGGAACTTTTCATAGCGGGCAGCCAGCAATGCATCTGCCGGGCGACCGGCCAACTCGCGGATGCTCTTCAGGAAATAAAGCTTGAGCCGGGCCGCCATCTGGTGGTGGTCGCGATGCGCGCCTCCCAGCGGCTCTTCGATGACGTCGTCGATCACGCCTAGCCGAAGCAAGTCTTTCGACGTGAGGCGCAGCGCCTCGGCCGCCTGCTCGGCGTGAACGGGGCTTTTCCAGAGAATGCCCGCGCAGCCCTCGGGGCTGATGACCGAATAATAGGCGTGTTCGAGCATGGCCACTTTGTCGCCGACGCCGATGCCCAGGGCGCCGCCCGAGCCGCCTTCGCCGATGACCACGCAAACGATGGGGGTTTGCAGCCGCGACATCTCGAACATCGAGCTGGCGATGATTTGCGCCTGGCCGCGTTCTTCGGCGCCCACGCCCGGATACGCGCCTGGCGTGTCGATCAGACAGATGACCGGCATGCGATACTTGGCCGCCAGCTTCATCTTGGCCAGGGCCTTGCGATAGCCCTCGGGATGGGCGCAGCCGTAGTTGCACTCTTGGCGTTCTTTGAGCGTGCGGCCTTTTTGGTGCCCGACCACCAGCACCTTGTACTGCTCAAGCTTGGCGAAGCCGGTGAGCAACGCCCGATCGTCGCCAAACGTTTTGTCGCCGTGCAGCTCGACGAACTCGTCGAAGATCAGGTTCAGGTAATCGGCCGTTCGCGGGCGGTGGTCGTGCCGCGCGACCTGGATGGTTTGCCAAGGGCGAAGCTGGCTATAAACCCGCTTTTTGGTTTCGGCCAGCTCGCGCCGCACGCGGCGGATTTCTTCTGTCGCCTCCGACTCGTTGGGCGGAGCGCCGGTGGAATGGGCCTCGAGCTGGGCCAGCCGGGTTTCGAGATCATGGATCGGGCGTTCAAAAGCCCAGCGGTCGTTCAGTGCTGCCATGCGGCAAGGGTACACAACCGGCCATGGCGATGCAACGTCATAGGGGATAGGGAACAGGGAATAGAAGTACGAGAGCGCTGTACCTGTTCCCTGTACCTTGTTCCCTATTTCGTGGCTGGCTGGGTTTCTTTGAAGATTGGCGTCACCTTAAGCAACCGCAAAAACTCGTCGATGTTCGGCAGCCGTTTGGCGGGAAGCTTGGCCATCATCGACTGCAACACTTCCGAGAATTCGCTCGTCACATTGCGGTTAAAGGCCTCAATTCGTGGAATCGGGGCCGTTAGGTGCTTGTTCAACAACTCGTTGCTGGTGGCGCCGGTGTACGGCAGCCGCGCGGCCAACAGATGAAACAGCGTGCAGCCGAAACTGTAGACATCGGCCTCGATGCCCAGCGCCTGGCCGCGGATCTGCTCGGGCGACATGTAGCTGCGCGTTCCCTGCACGATCTTTGCTTTGCGCGCCAGCAGCCGAGAGATGCCAGTCTTGCGCCGCACCGCCAGCGCGAAGTCGATGAGCTTGACCTCGCCCTCGATGTTCACCAAAAAGTTGTCGGGCTTCACGTCGCGGTGCACCCACCCCTTCTGGTGAAAATGGGCCAGCCCTTCCGCCGCCCGTTCGATGATGACGGGCAGCATGAACGCCACTTGTTCCAGCACGCGCTGGCCATCGACCACGCGCTGGATGATGTCTTTCATATTCGGGTAAGGAAAGAACTCCATGATCAGGT
>DASVHB010000559.1:0-3082 GCA_036379195.1 Pirellulales bacterium | reverse complement strand
TAGAAACCAGCGTCAGCAACCGACCGGGCAAGCCGGTGGCATGGCATAATTCGACGCCGAATGGAACAACTACGCATTCAGTGCGCGACGACGTCTCGCCTCAAAACCCTAGATTTTGCGAAGTCTCGGCCCACCCTGCGCGCTTACGCCACTTCATGCCGGCGGCGGAGAGGATTGCGATAGAGCACTTCGGCCAGCAACGCTGGCGAGCCGGGCCAGCCAGGCGGCCGCTCGCGATGCCATTCGGCATGCGTCGGCACCAGCGAATCATCGTAGGGCCAAGCGTCAAATGGGTCATAACCTAACGCGTCGGCCAGTCTGCCGGAATCCATCGCCACATTGCCCGCCCGCGGTGGTATCGGACCGGCCGCTGCTCGCAGGCAACCCATCAATAGATCGGGTGCATAACCGCCCACGCGATTGATTACCTGAGCAATCTCGTACAGGCTCAATGGCCGAGGTCCGCCGGCATGGAACAGCCCGGCCAGTCGATTCGATAGCATCGCCTCGCAAAGCTGGCTCAGGCAATCGGTATACGTCGGCGTGCGCACCTCATCGAAATACAAGGTGGCGGGCCGCGATTTTTTGAAGCGCGATTGAATCCAATCGATCGCCCCGGCGTGGCCGTTGGAGCTGACGCCCATCGGCAACGAAATGCGCAACAGGCACGCCCGCGGGGCCTCGCGCAGCAGCAGCTTTTCGGCGGCGACCATCGTTTTGCCATACACGGTCACTGGGTCGGTGGCATCGCCTTCGCGATAGCCACCGCCGGTTTTGCCGGCAAACACCAGATCGACCGACAGATGTACGAGTCGCACGTCGGCGGCGCCAATCACATCGAGCAGATTGCCTACGCCGTCGACATTGATTCGCCAAGCCAAGGGCGGATCGAGCTCGCAGGCCCGCAGCGCGCAGTTGCCGGCGCAGTTGAGCACGCTGCGGAATTGATACTCATCGAAGAGCCGCTTCAGGTTGTCGGCGTCTTCGGCGTCGCAGGCCACCACGCCCTCGCCAGCCAGGCGAAAATTGTCGCGCTGGCGAATGCCGACCACCTGGCCGGGATAGCGCGCCTGAAAATAAGCCAGCGCGTTGTAACCGGCCACACCAGCGATGCCGGTGAGCAGCAGCGGTGTTTGAAGTTCAGTGGTCGATCTCGTGTGTCGCAAAAGTTGACTGCTTCTTATCCGTTTCCATACTTTTGATCGTCAATGGCTCGTAGGATGACTTTCCTAGATCGTCCATGCAGCCGTTCATGATCCATTTGGGCGACCTAGGAAGGTCGCCCTACGATTGCGGCAAGCGTGAAGACACCGGTTTAAGCTGGCAAGCGATCACGCGGCTGTCGGTTACTCCGCATCGCCGTTATCGTCAGCCTCGCTGCCGTCTGGGGCCACCACCGCGCCGATGGCAATGTGGTGCTGCCGAAGCTTGTTGCGCAGACTGCCGCGGGTGATGCCCAAGATTTTGGCCGCTTGCGATTGATTGCCCGCCGTCCGCTCGAGCACTCGGGCAACCAGATACCGCTCCATCACGGCGATCGACGCGGCATGCAGCCCCTCGGTGCCGTTGTCCAATGCCTCGTCGATGAAGGCTTCCAACCCCATGCCCGACGAAGGTGAGTGGTTCGCCGCCGCCGAGGACGTCGGCTTGCGGCCCAGCCGCACCTCTTCGGGCAGAAACTCGGGCAAGAGCACCTGCCCGGTGGCGTGCAACAGGGCCTGCCGCACCGCGCTTTGCAACTCGCGGATATTACCGGGCCAAGGGTAGCGCAGCAACAACTGCATCGCGTCGGGCGAGACGCCGCTGACGTCTTTGCCCAGCTCTTTCGCATAGCGAGCAATGAACTGACCGATCAGCAGAATCAGATCGTCGCCGCGATCGCGCAACGGAGGCAACTGGATGGTGAAGCCGTTGAGGCGATAGTACAGGTCGGCGCGGAAATCGCCGTCCTCCACCATTTTTTCCAGGTCGCGATTGGTGGCGGCGATTACGCGGACGTCGGTCTTAATGGTTTCGCTGCCGCCCACTCGTTCGAATCGCTGCTCTTGCAAGAGCCGCAGCAGCTTGCTCTGCACGATGGGCGTCATGTCGCCCACCTCGTCGAGGAAGAGCGTTCCGCCAGAACATTGCTCGAAGCGCCCGATGCGGCGGTTCTCGGCACCGGTGAACGAGCCTTTTTCGTGGCCGAACAACTCGCTTTCCAGCAGCGTGTCGGGAATGGCCGACATATTGACCGGCAAAAAGCGGGCATGGTCGCGAGGGCTGTGTTGATAAATGGCCCGCGCTACCAACTCCTTGCCGGTGCCTGTTTCGCCGCGGACCAGCACCGTGACGTTGTGCGGGGCCACGCGGCCGATTTTCTTGAACACTTCCTGCATGGCCGCGCAGCGACCGATGAACATGTCGGAGCCGTCGGTGGCCGGGCCGCTTTCGGGCATTTGCACCGGCACGTGCATCGCCCGGCGGATCTCCAAACCGCGGTTCACCAGGTCGCGCACCTGGTTCACGTCGAGCGGCTTGACCAGGTAATCGTACGCGCCCAGCTTCATCGCCTCGATGGCGGTTTCGCTGGTGCCGCCGGCGGTGATAAAAATGACCGGCAGCTTCGAGTCGTGCCGGTGGATTTCTTGGAATGTTTCCAGGCCCGAGCGGTCGGGCAGCATGATATCGAGAATCACCACGTCGGGATGGCAAGTGGGCAGCAATTCGACGCCCTCGCCCGCCGTCTTGGCCGTGACCACACGGTAATCGGGATCGGAAAAAATCTTTTGGACGACGTGCAAAACCGATCGATCGTCGTCGATGACCAAAACGGTAGGCAAGCTAAAACTCCGCGTGCGGTACTTACTTTGGGTTCCAAGCGCGTATCACCAGTATGGCGATTGCCCAAAATAAGTGAAGAGACCGGCGGGTGCGGATTTTGGATTTTCGATTCTGGATTTTCCATTCTACGCGACCGGTGGCCGGGGCAGAGTCTTAGCGATGCCCCGGTAGGAAGGGCTCCGAACGCTTTGTCCCAGCGGCCGTGCCAAATCGATATTCATAGTCCCAAGACAAGAATCGCCTCGCCGGGGCATCGTCC